>NZ_JAQJCQ010000018.1:0-98868 GCF_038442435.1 Xanthomonas protegens
GTCGCGGCGGTGTGCCCCTGGCCACCGCCGCGCCTGTGTTTCCCCCGCTCATCCAGGACACCGTCATGCCGCCCGTCGCGCCTGCGCAGCACCACGCTTTTCTGTCCTTGTCGCCGCTCGCGTCGCCCGCGGTGCGCCCATGAGCGGCACTGGCAAGCGCCCGCGCGGCACGCGCGCGCTGGAAGCGCTCAATTTCACCATGGCCGACGTGCAGGACGGGCTCGGCCCGTTCCTGAGTGTGTTCCTGCAATCCAAGGGCTGGTCGCTCGGCGCGATCGGCTCGGTGATGACCGCCGGCGGCATCGTCGGCATGCTCGCCACCACGCCGGGCGGCGCGCTGGTCGATGCGACCAAGCGCAAGCGCAGCATCGTGGTGGTCGGCTGCAGCATGATCCTGCTGGCCTCGGCGCTGCTGTGGTGGTCGCCGACCCTGCCGGGCGTCATCGCCGCGCAGGTGATGACCGCGCTCGCCGCC
Source organism: Xanthomonas protegens (assembly GCF_038442435.1). Taxonomy (NCBI): domain Bacteria; kingdom Pseudomonadati; phylum Pseudomonadota; class Gammaproteobacteria; order Lysobacterales; family Lysobacteraceae; genus Xanthomonas; species Xanthomonas protegens. Next base: position 476 of record NZ_JAQJCQ010000018.1, read on the forward strand.
GCCGCGCTGGGGCCGGCCCTGTCCGGCATCACCCTGGGCCTGGTGCGGCAGGCCGGCTTCGATCACCAGATCGCGCGCAACCAGGTCGGCAGTCATGCCGGCAATGTGGTGGCCGCGGCGCTGGCCGGCTTGCTCGGCTGGAAATTCGGTTTCGGCGCGGTGTTCGTGCTGACCGGCTGCTTCGGCGTGCTGGCGATCATCTCGGTGTTGCTGATTCCGCGCGACGCCATCGATCATCGTGCCGCACGCGGCATGGCCGAGACGGAGGACGCGCATGGCGAAAACGTCAGCGGCTGGTCGGTGCTGCTGACCTGCAAGCCCTTGCTGGTACTGGCCGCGGCGCTGGCGCTGTTCCACCTCGGCAATGCGGCGATGCTGCCGCTGTACGGCATGGCCGTGGTGGCCGCGCACCAGGGCGACCCTAACGCGCTGACCGCCACCACCATCATCGTCGCCCAGTCCACGATGGTGCTCGCCTCGCTGCTGGCGATGCGCCTGATCCGCGTGCGCGGGCACTGGTGGGTACTGTTGCTGACCTTCCTGGCGCTGCCGCTGCGCGGACTGATCGCCGCCAGCGTCATCCACACCTGGGGCGTGTTCCCGGTGCAGATCCTCGACGGCATTGGCGCGGGCCTGCAGAGCGTGGCAGTGCCGGCGCTGGTGGCGCACCTGCTGCAGGGCACCGGCCGGGTCAACGTCGGGCAGGGCGCGGTGATGACGATGCAGGGCGTCGGCGCGGCGCTGAGTCCCGCGCTGGGCGGCTGGATCGCGCAGGGGTTCGGCTACCGCGCCGCGTTCCTGCTGCTGGGCGGCATCTCGCTGCTGTCGCTGGCGTTGTGGGTGGGCATGCGCAAGCACCTGGTGACGGCGAAGCGCGGGCGTTCAGACGAGGAACCGGTGCCGCCGCTCACCGCCTAATCTGTGTCATGCCATTGGCGATGTGTTGTGCGACATCTGTCAATAGATTTCCCCGAGCTTCGCGCTTATCTAAGTCACAGTCCTCGGCATCAGCCCACATGCCGAGGAGTAGAGAGACATGCACATCGTCATGCGCGAGCCGCACGCGAATCATCTCCGCGACTCCAGGATCGCCATCGATTTCAAAGCGGCGTCTCCAGTGAACGAATTGCCGTGCTCTCTCAAATTTCGCCTAGTACCTTGAGCCGCGCCGCGGCATCGGCGTCGACGAATTTTAGGCGGCACCGGGGCACCGTAGGTACAGTCAAACGGCTGTGAGCGTACGGGAACAAGCAGTTCTTTAATGCGAACGACGATATCTGCTGAGTAATGGGTGCCAACGCTCGGTCGAGAAGTGCTTCAATGCTTGCCATAAAGATTCGCATGCGGCCTAGCATCTAAGTCAGGCCGAATTGCAGCGCGTAGCTGGACAAATAGCTGGTGCTTGCTGCCATTTGGCTGGCGTGGCGGTTCAATTTCTGCTTGAACGAGTATTGGGTCGGTGTCAGTTGGCGCGACAATATGTCTCCACCACGATCCTGTCAGCTGGGTCGCGTGACGGTGCGTCCTGCATCTCGATGGCTATCGGGCCGTTTGCGTCTTGTGGCCACCTGTCGCGGGTCTTCGGGCCATAGATCAGCATAATGCCGACAGGGGGTCTCCAAGCAGGAAAGAATCTCTAGGCTTACCCATCGCCGCGGTCACCTGGGAAAGGGTCATTCCAGGCTTGACCTGACGACAGCGCTCCCGGGTCTGATCGCACCCGGTCAAGAGAAGCAGGAAGGCCAACGCGGGAAGTAGTCGGTTCACGGGTCTCTAGCTGCCTGACATGGGGAACGCCGAGCTGCCGCCACGGTGTGCAGAGTCTGCGCCGCGTAACCGGCTTCGCCAAGTGCGCCGGCTATGCTGCCATGCCTCAATCCAGTGCCACTCCGGGCACCACCTCGCATGCGATCCCGGCGTCGGCCAACTGCGCTGCCAGCGCCGCATGCGGCGGCTGCCGGAACGCATCGCCCGGCAGCAGGCTGACCACGCGCTGCCCGGCCTGCGTCTGTTCGACCAGCAGCGCCAGGTGCGCTGCCGGATCGTCCGGCAGCGGCTGGCGGCTGGCATCGCGGCGCGCCAGGCTCAGCACCGCCGCGCTCACCTGCGTACTGCACAGCAACAGGTCGGCCTGATTGAGCGCACGCAGCGCCTTCAGCGTCAGCGCGCCGGGGTCGCCGTTGCCGGTACCGACCAGCCACACGCTGCCTTGCCGCGGTACCTCGTCGCTGCGCTGCAGGCTGTCGGCGAAGGCCTGCTCGGCGGCATCGCGCTGGCCGCTCTGCAGCAGCGTCTGCACCGGTCCCTCCAGTACCTGTTCGAACCAGCGCCGGCGCTGCGCCAGCTCCGGCAGGCGCGCGCGGATGGCGGCGCGGTGGCGCGCGAACAGCTGCGCCAGTTCGGCGTAGGAATGGTCCAGTTCGGTTTCCCAGCGCTCGCGCAGGCGTCGTGCCAGCATCGGTGCCGCGCCGCTGGAGGAGATCGCGATCAACAGCGGGTCGCGGTCGATGATCGCCGGCACCTGGAACGTCGACAGTGCGGCGTCGTCGACCACGTTGACCCACTTGCGCCGCGCCCCGGCCTGTTCGGCCAGTTGCCGGTTGAACGCGTCGTCGTCGGTGGCGGCCACCACCAGCCAGGCGTCGTCCAGCCACTGCGGCTCGAAGGCGCCGTCGGCGCGCTGCAGGCGGCCCTGCGCCAGCCACTGCGCGACGGTGGGGTTGAGCGCATGCGCGTACACCAGCACGTCGGCGCCGGCGTGCAGCAGCGCCTCGATCTTGCGCATCGCCACCTCGCCGCCGCCGACGACCAGCACGCGGCGTCCGCCCAGGTCGGCGAACAGGGGATACAGCGGCATGCGAACTCCTTGCTGGGGCGAAATGCGTCAGGTCGCGGCAGGCATTTGGCGGGGCCGCACGCGACTGCGCAGCGTTCTGTCGGCTAACGATACCGAAAGGACGGTTGGATGGAGCTGTCCGCAGGCGGATGCCATTCCCCTGCCATCTCAGCGGTCGCCATGGCAGCAAACGCCGGACCATGCCCGGCAACGCCTGGCCGCGCAGCCAACGCGCAGGCGCTGGCGTATGATCCGCGCTCGTCGCCCTACCGAACCGGCATCATGGATCGAGCCCGTCCGTCCCTTTCGTGGCCACGCGTGTCGGCGTGGTGTGTCCTTTTCGCGCTGCTGTGGCAGGTGGCGCCTACGCTGGCGCAGACCGCGCGCAAGCCGTCGGCCTACGAGCAACGCCCGGGCAGCAACGTCACCGTGCAGCCGGCGACGGGGCCCGATTCCCTGCCGCGCCTCGACAGCCGTGCGCAGTTCCTGCAGCTCGCGCGGATCTACAACGCCGGCACCGCGCTGGAGCTGCCGCATCTGCTGTTCGTGATCGACCGGCAGCAGGGCGGGCGCGTCTACTACCTCAACACCCCGCGCTTCGCGCTGCACGAACAGTTCGTGCGCCAGCGCCTGGTGCCGGGCATGGGCAAGGCGGCGCTGAAGGCGCAGTACCGCGATCCGCAGCGCCGCTTCCTGTTCGGGACCCTGAGCTGGCAGCAGGATCTGCCGGGCTACACCTACGAGTTCTGGGAGGGCGACGTCCTTACCGCACCCTTGTTGCAGCAGACCGACGCCGCCTTGCGCGCGTCGTTCTTCGACACGCTTCGGTTCAAGACCAACTCCACGCTGCACGAACAGCTGGCCCGCAGCGCCGGGCTGGCGTTCGTCACCCAGGAGGCGCTGCTGCGCGAGCAGCGCTTCCTGCCGTTGAATACCGGTCATGCCGAGGGGCGGCTGCGCATCGTGCGCTCGGAGACGCAGTTCCGTGCGCTGTCGCCGCGCGACATCCCGGTGCTGGACGAGGTGCCGATCGCGTTGGCGCCGGTCGCCGGCCTGGTCACGCAGCGCCCGTCCACGCTGCTGTCGCACGTCAACCTGCTGGCCAAGGGCTGGGGCATTCCCAACGTGTATGTGCGCGATGCGCAGGCGACATTGCGCCAGTACGACGGCCGCTGGGTGCAACTGGATGTCACCCACAACGACTACCGGGTGACACCCCTGGCGGGTCCGCCGGCGGCCACACCCGCTGCCGCTCCCCGCACCGTGGCCCGCGCGCTGCCGCGTCCGGACCTGAGCGTGGCCGCGCTCAAACCGCTGGCGGCGCTGCGTGCCAGCGACAGCCGCGCCTGCGGGACCAAGGCCGCCAATCTCGGCACGCTGAAGGCGGTGCTGCCGCCGGCCGCGCGCGTGCCGGACGGCTTCTGCATTCCGTTCGCGTTCTACCAGGCGACGCTGCAGCGCCTGCAGGTCGACCAGCGCCTGCGCGACCTGCAGCGCCGTCCCGGCTTCGCCACCGATGCGGAGGTGCGCCGTGCCGCGCTGGCGACGCTGCGTGCCGAGATCGCCGACGCCGCGCCCGATCCGGCCTTCGTGCGCGCGCTGGAGACGGAGTGGCAGGCGCAACTGCACGGCGCCGGCGTGTTCGTGCGCAGCTCGTCGAACTCAGAGGATCTGCCCGGCTTCAGCGGCGCCGGCCTGTATACCACCGTGCCCAACGTCACCCGTGCCGCCGCCTTGGCCAAGGCGGTGCAGACGGTGTGGGCGTCGGTGTACAACTTCGAGGCCTACGAAGCGCGCGCCGCCGCCGGCTTGCCGCAGGACGCGGTGGCCATGGCGGTGCTGGTGCAGCTGGCCGCGCCGTCCGACAGTTCCGGGGTGATGATCACCCGCGATCCGTTCGATGCCGCGCGCCGCCACGTCACCTACATTTCGGCCAAGCGCGGCCTGGGCATCCGCGTGGTCGAGGGCAAGCGCCAGGCCGAACAGGTGATGTATTCGAGCTGGTCCAGGGCGGTGCAGGTGCTGAGCCGCTCGGCCGAGGACACCCAGCTCGTGGCCAACGCCGCCGGCGGCGTCCGCGAGGTGCCGATCGTCGGCACCCGCCAGGTACTGACCGATGCCCTCATCGCGCGACTGGCCAAGGTCGGCGCGATGACCAAGCAGGCGCTGGGCGGCGCCGACCAGGACATCGAATGGGCGGTGGTCGGCGACGAGGTGGTGATCCTGCAGTCACGGCCGTATGTGGAGCGGGGTGGGCGCCAGTGAACCACCGTCACCGTGTCACTGGGGTCACTTGATGGCAGCGTCGCGTCGGTCGCCGCAACCGCAGGTCGCGCATCCGTTCGTCTGGCGTCCCGGCGACGGGGTGAATGCCGGATGCGTCCAGCGCATGCGCGCGCGGTTTCCTCGACCGCCGAAGCCGATGGGCGAAGCGTGGTTCATGGGCGAGGAGCGGCGCATGTTCGACCTGCTGCTCGCTGACCTCGAACACTTGTCGCTCGATGACCTGCGCACGCCCCTTGATGAGATCGCGGCAGGCAATTCCTGTTTCGGGCCGATGGACGAATGGACTCGATGGTATTGCTACTTGTTGGCGCAACTGGTTCCGCGCCATCGTGAGCAATCGTTCGACAGCCTGTACCAACGCCTGATCACGGCATTCATCACCATGCATCCGCGCGGTATCGATGAGCCTTACCCTGGATTCGCCGACGATGCGAGACACACCCTGGGACGCTGCCTGATGGATCCATCGCGCTGGGACGCACAGCGTTTGGCGCTCGCGGCGCCGGAGGATCCGCGCACCAGCGAAGGACACTTCGTGTGGAGCGTGGCGTGCGGCGATTTTTCGGCCGGCATGTTCTTCTGTGCGAAGTATCTGGCAGAGGACGAACTACCTGGCTGGCTCGACTCGGTGTTCGCGATCCATTGCCCGCTTTGGACCACGCAACTCTACACCTGGCTGCTGGCCACCTCGCCTCTCCTGAGTGGGGAGGTGTTGGAGCTTCCCGAACTCGACTGCGCTGCGTCGATGGATGTCGTGTGGCATGGAGCGCACGTGTTGAAAGGCGATTTCTCCGGATGTTACGAACCTGCACCGTCGCCGCTACCGCTGCTGCCACTGGATCGCTGCCAGGCAGTGCTGGCCGCTGCGCGCAGACACGTGTCGCAAGCGAGTTATTTCGCTTGGCTCGACGAAATCAAGCCGCATGCCTATCTGGAAACGATGCTGGGCGACATGCCCAATCGCTTCGAGGTGCTTTTCGATATCGGCGCGTAGCTCCGCTTGCGGTGGGTAGCCGGTGCGGCGCAGCAGTGTCGGCGAGCCATCGATGTCGGGTCGCGGCTGAAGCCGCTTCTACAGAAGGCGGACGTTGCGAGCTGTCATTCGTAGGAGCGGCTTCAGCCGCGACCCGCAGCGCCCGGCAGATCGCCAGGCGCTCCCATCGGCTCACGGTGTCGGCGCGTCCGCATTGCGGTGATGCGCGGCCGTGGACTTGCTGTCGCGCTCGGCGGCCAGCAGGGTCAGCGAGCGGCCGATGCCGTGCCATTGCGAACCGCCGGGAAGGCCGTGTTCGCCGTTGCGTTCGGCGGTGTCGATCAGTACGCGCCAGTGTTCGCCTTCCACCAGCGGAAGGGTGAATTGCACGTCCTCGACCGCGCCGTTGACGATCATCAGCAGGGTCACGTTGGAGGCGGCCTGGCGCAGGCCGCTGGACGGGGCGCGGCCGTCCAGGCGCATCATCAGCGCGCGCGCGTGCGGGTCGTGCCAAGAGGCTTCGGTCATCTCCTCGCCGTCCGGGGCCAGCCAGGTCACGTCCTTGATGCCCAGTTCCTCGTCGTAGACGCCGTCGAAGAAGCGTGCGCGGTGCAACAGCGGGTAGTGCGCGCGCAGGTGGGTCAGGCGCGAGACGAAGGCGCTGAGCTGGTGCGCGCGCGGGCCGGCTTCCCAGTTCAGCCAGGTCAGTTCGTTGTCCTGGCAGTAGGTGTTGTTGTTGCCGCCCTTGCTGCGGCCGAACTCGTCGCCGGCCAGCAGCATCGGCGTGCCCTGCGACAGCAGCAGCGTGGCCAGAATGTTGCGCATCTGCCGCAGGCGCAGGGCATTGATGTCCTCGTCGTCGGTCTCGCCTTCCACGCCATAGTTGGCGGAGATGTTGTTGTCCGAGCCGTCGCGGTTGTGCTCGCCGTTGGCCTCGTTGTGCTTGTGCGCGTAGCTGACCAGGTCGTGCAGGGTGAAACCGTCGTGGGCGGTGACGAAGTTGACCGAGGCGGTGGGGCGGCGGCCGCGGTGGTGGAACAGGTCGGCCGAGCCGGTCAGGCGCGTGGCCAGTTCCGCCAGCTGGCCTTCGTCGCCGCGCCAGAACGCGCGCACGTTGTCGCGGAACTTGTCGTTCCACTCCGACCAGCCCGGCGGGAAGCCGCCGACCTGGTAGCCGCCGGGGCCGACGTCCCATGGCTCGGCGATCAGCTTGACCTGGCTCAGCAGCGGATCCTGGCGGCAGGCGTCGAGGAAGCCGCCCTTGGGATCGAAGCCGTGGTGCTCGCGGCCGAGGATGGTGGCCAGGTCGAAGCGGAACCCGTCCACGTGCATCTCCGACACCCAGTAGCGCAGCGAGTCGTTGACCATGCGCAGCGCGCCGGCATTGGTCAGGTCGAAGGTGTTCCCGGTGCCGGTATCGTTGATGTAGAAGCGGCGGTCCTCGGCCAATCGGTAGTAGCTGGCGTTGTCGATGCCCTTGAACGACAGCGTCGGTCCCAGTTCGTTGCCTTCGGCGGTGTGGTTGTAGACCACGTCCAGGATCACTTCCAGCCCGGCGCTGTGCAGTCGCGCCACCATCTGCTTGAACTCGGACACCGTGCGCGTGGCCATGTAGCGCGGGTGCGGGGCGAAGAAGCCGATGGTGTTGTAGCCCCAGTAATTGCGCAGGCCCTGCTTGAGCAGATATTCGTCGTCGACGAAGGCGTGCACCGGCAGCAGTTCCACCGCGGTCATGCCCAGGCGCTTGATGTGCTCGACCACCTCGTCGACCTTCAGCCCGGAGAAGGTGCCGCGCCAGGCCTCGGGCACCGAGGGGTGGCGCATGGTGGTGCCGCGCAGGTGGGTCTCGTAAATCACCGTGCTGTCCCACGGCGTCTGCGGGCGCTGATCCTTGCCCCAGGTGAAGGCCGGATCGATCACCGCGCACTTGGGCATGTAGGCGGCGCTGTCGCGGCGATCGAAGCTGAGGTCGGCATCCTTGTGGCCGATGGTGTAGCCGAACAGGGCCGGCGCCCATTTCAGTTCGCCGACCAGTTGCTTGGCGTAGGGATCGAGCAGCAGCTTGTTGGGATTGAAGCGGTGTCCGGCGTCGGGCGCGTACGGACCGTACACGCGGTAACCATAGAGCTGGCCGGGACGCGCGTCGGGCAGGTAGCCGTGCCAGATCTCGTCGGTGTACTCGGGCAGCGCGATGCGTTCGATCTCGCGGCCGCGATCGTCGAACAGGCACAGCTCCACCTTGGTGGCGTGCGCCGAGTAAAGCGCGAAGTTCACCCCCAGGCCGTCCCAGGTGGCGCCCAGCGGATACGGCAGGCCCTCGCGGATACGCGAACGGCGGGTGAGCTTGCGCACGGGCATGAAGGATCCTTAGGAAGAGGTGCTGCCGTTGCCGGCGCTGCGTCGCGGTTGCGACGGCGGTAGCGCCTCGGCATCGGCTTCGGCGGCCGCTTCCGCGGCCACCAGGCGTTCGGCCATGGCCCAATGGCGGGCGGCGTGGCCATCGGGTCGCCCTTCGGCTTCCCAGATTTCGTGTGCGAGTTGGCGGATGCGGCGTTGGCGTGTTTCTGCGTCCATGGCTTCTTGCGAGATCAGGGGGAGGCGACCAGCACGGCCACCGGGAACTCGGCGAACAGCGCCGACACCGCAATGGCCGACGTCGCGTCGACGGTAGCACTGGCCAGCACCGGACGATACTGTGCCTGCGGCAGTGTCAGAACCGTGTTACGCCAATCGAACTGCGCCCGCAGCGGCGCGTCGGGCCGCAGCGCCTGCGCGGCGGCGCCCAGCCGCGGTACTACCACCACCAGCGAGGCGCCCTCGTGTTCGCGCACGAAGCCGAGTACGTGTTGGGCCTGCGGGCCCTGCGCCTGCAGCGGCGTGTAGCGGCCGTGCGCGAACAGGTCCGGATGCGCGCGCCGCAGCTGCAGCAGCTGTGCGGTCAGCCAGGCCTTGACGTGGCCGCTGTGCCAGTCCTGCAGCAGTGCGTCCGGCGCGGTGGCATCGCGTAGCCAGGCCTGGCGCAGCGCGTAGTCCACCGGGCGGCGGTTGTCCGGATCCACCAGCGACAGATCCCAGCCTTCGCTGCCCTGGTACAGGTCGGGCACGCCGGGCAGGGTCAGGCGCAGGGTGGTCTGCACCAGGCTGTTGAGCGCGCCGGCCGGGGCCAGCGCCGCGGCCGCCTGCGCCAGCGCCTCGCGCAGCGCGGCGCCAGCCGGCTGCACCAGCGCCGCGTCGAGCAGGGCGCGCGCATTGCGCTCGTAGTCCTCGTCCGGCCAGGTCCAGTGGGTACGCAGCTTGGCTTCGCGCGCGGCCTTGAGCTGCCAGGCGCCGATGCGCTCGGCGTAGTCGCGCAGGCCATCGGCGTCGTCCACCGCCAGTTCCAGCGGCCATGCCGCCACCAGCATCTGCCACAGCATCAGCAGGTCGCCGGGCAACGGCGCTGCGCTGCCGGCCGGCAGCAGGTCGGCCGACAGCGCCTGGAACCGCGCCACCTGCGCCTCCCACCACGGCGCCTGCGCGCTGAGCGCGGCCAGGCGCATGCGCACGTCTTCGCCGCGCTTGTGGTCGTGGGTGGCGGTGGCCAGCAGCGTGCGCGGATAGCGCTCCGCGCGTCGTGCGTTGGCTGCGTGGAATTCGGCCGGTGTCAGCGCGAACACGTCCGGCTCGCTGCCGACCTCGTTGCGCGAGAGCAGCACGCCGTGGCGGTAGAAGGAGGTGTCCTCCACCGACTTGGCGTTGAGCGGTGCCGACAGTTGTTCCAGGCGCCGGCGTACGATCCGCCGCAGCGCCACCTGCGCCTTGCCGGTGCCGCGGCCGTCGCGGCTCCAGCGTTCGATCGCGTCGATCGCCGCGCACACCCGCGGCTCGGCGCCGACGCGCGCGCGCTGCGCGGCCTGGGCCAGGCGCGCCGCATCGTCGTCGTCTAGGCCGTCCGGTCCGGCATAGGTGCGGTAGACCTCGAAGTGCCGCAGCAAGGCCATCAGCCCGCGCGCCAGCATCTGCGGGCTGAACTCGCGGGTCAGCGGATCCAGGTGCGCGGCCGCGCCCAGCGCCTGCACCGTGCGCACGAACTCGGCCTGCAGCGATCCCTGCAGGATCTCGTCGCGCGCGGCGCGTTGTTCCTGGCCGAAGTCGCCGCTGCGCCCGCTCCAGCGCTGCCACAGGGCGGTCAGCGGCGCAGCGCCGGCCGGGTCGTGCAGCACCGCGGCGACCTGGTCCATGAAGTCGTAGCCGGTGGTGCCGTCGCAGGGCCAGTCGCTGCGCAACTGCTCGTGCGGTGCCAGGATCTTTTCCAGGTACAGGGCGACGCCGCCCGGGGCGATGCCGCGGCGGCGGCCGGCGCGGTCCAGCTGCGTGCGCAGCCGCTGCACGTAGCCGGTGGGATCGGCGAGGCCGTCGACGTGATCGACCCGCACGCCATCGAGATGGCCTTCGGCGACCAGCCGCAGCGGCAACTCGTGGACCGCGGCGAACACGTCGTTCTGCTCCACCCGCAGTGCCGCCAGCGAGGTGATGTCGAAGAAGCGGCGGTAGTTGAGCATGTCGTTGCCGACCCGCCACCAGGCCAGGCGATAGCACTGGCGTTCGATCAGCCGGTGCAGGGCGTCGTCGCCCAGCCGTGCGGCGTCGTTGAGCCGCGCCGCCCACGCCGGGCGTGCGCTGGCCGGTTCCTGGGCGATGGCGCCGTCCAGGCGGATCGGGAAGCGCTGGTCGTGGTGCAGCAGGACCACACTGCCGTCCTCGGCCACCTGCAACTGCAGCGCGCCTTCGCTCAGCGCCTGCGCATAGGGCCGGTCCAGCACCGGCAGCCACAGCTTGCCCTCGCGCCCGGGCGCGCGCCAGTCGATGTCGAACCAGCCGGCATGGCGGCTGCGCCGGCCATGGGTGAGCACGTCCCACCACCACGGATTGCTGGGGTGGGTGGCCATGTGGTTGGGCACGATGTCCAGGATCAGGCCCATGCCGTGGCTGCGCGCGCGCTCGGACAGGTGCAGCAGCGCCGGCTCGCCGCCGAGTTCGGGATTGACCTGGCGCGGATCGGTGACGTCGTAGCCGTGGGTGGAGCCGGGGACGGCGGTGCCGATCGGCGACAGGTATAGGTGGCTGATGCCCAGCCCGGCGTAGTACGGCACCTGCGCGGCGGCATCGAGCAGGGTGAAGTCGGCATGCAACTGCAGGCGGGCGGTGGCCCGCAGGGGAATCATGCGCATGCGTCGGCTCCTTGCGCGGCGGTGGCGGTGGTCTGGCGGGTCTGGGCGAAGGCGTCCAGGCGCGTGGCGAGGGTGGCAGCGGCGGCCGCCGCATCGGGCGCGGGCAGACGCCGGCGCCAGTTCGGATGGCCGTCGACGGTGCCGGGCAGGTTGGGTTGCTGGTCCAGGCCCAGCGCGTCCTCGGCCGGCAGCAGCGCCAGCGGCGACGGCGTGGCGGCGACGAAGCGCAGCGCGCCCAGTTCCGGGTCGGCGGCCTCCGCGGGCGGCAGCGCCGCGGCGACCGCCTGGTCCATGCGCGCGACATCGTCGTTGCGCGCCTGGTGGTCGGCATGTTGCTGCGCGGCGTCGCTCAACTGCAGGCGCCGGCGCCAGTCGATGTCCTCGCCGCGGCGCCAGCCGCGCAGGGTCGGCAGGTCGTGAGTGGTGGTGGTGGCGAGCGCGTCGGGGCGCCACTGCGCCGGCGGCAGGAACGCGCCGTTGCGGTCGCGGGTGAACAGCAGCACGTCGATGCCCATCACCCCGCGGCGCGACAGTTCCGCGCGGATGCCGTCCGGCACCACGCCCAGGTCCTCGCCGATCACGATCGCGCGGTGCCGCCAGGACTCCAGCGCCAGCAGGCGCAGCAGGTCGTGCAGCGGATAGCGCAGGTACACGCCGGTGGACGAGGGCGCGCCGCGCGGGATCACCCACAGCCGCAGCAGGCCGAGGATGTGGTCGATGCGCACGCCGCCGCGATCGCGCATCACCGCGCGCAGCAACTCGATGAACGGCGCGAAGCCGGTGGCGCGCAGCGCGGTCGGTGCATAGCCGCAGATGCCCCAGGCCTGGCCATCGCCGTTGAACGCGTCCGGCGGTGCGCCCAGTTCCAGCCCCTGCAGTACCGCCTGCGGCCAGGCGGCGGCTTCGGCGCCGTGCGCGTCGAAGCCTACCGCCAGGTCGGCGATCAGGCCGATGTCCATGCCGTCGGCGCGCGCCTGGCGCTGCACGTCGGCCCAACTGCGCGCGGCCAGCCATTGCGCGAAGCGGTGCAGGCCCGGATCGGCATCGCCGAAGTCCTGCGCGGCGAACGCGGCGTGCGCGTGCAGGGCACTGCCGCCGTCGCGTTCGAACGCGGCCAGGTCGGCGTGCAGGGCCGCGTCGGCCTGACCGAAGTCGGCATGCAGTTGCCGCAGCCACTGCCACTTCAGGGCCGCGGAGGCTGGCCAGTCGATCAGCGGGCGGGCCTGCGCCTCGGCGAAGGCCTGCGCCAGCCCGGCCGCCTCCAGCGCGCGCCGTGCAGCGTCGGCACCGAGCACGCGCGCCGGCGCTGCCTGCAGCGGATCGAGGAAGCGGCGATCGCTGGGCGAGTAGGGGCTGTAGTGCGCACCGATCGGTCGCGCCGCATGCACCGGGCTCAGCGCGATGGCATCGCCGCCAGCTGCGGCGATGCGCGCGGCCCAGGCGGCGGTGCCATCGGCATCGCCGATGCCGGCGTCGTAGGCCCCCGGCGCCGAGTACACCTGCAGCGACAGGCCCCAGCGCCGCGGCTGCGCCGCGCCCACCGCGTCGGCGACGCCGTAGCAGCGTGGCGGCGCCACCGCCAGGGTGGTGCGGCGGTCGCCATGCTGCAGCGTCCAGTAACCGGCGGTATCGGGCGCGACGAGGCGGCCCTGCGCGTCGCAGTGGCCGTGCAGTGCCTGGCCGTCTTCGCTGTCGAGCCGGTACGCCGTGCCGGGCGCGGCGCCGATTTCGACCGGCGCGCCGACGTCGGCGGTCAGCAGCGGCGGCAGCGCGGCATCGGCCTGCAGCCGGCGCAGGCTGTCGCGGCAGGCGGCCGCGTCGCGCGCGTCCAGGCCCAGTGCGCCGAGCACGTGGCGCAGGGTGTCGTCGCCGACCGTGCGCGGCGTGTCGCTGGCATCGATCCAGTCGACCAGCAGGCCGGCGGCGTCGGCCAGGGTGTGCAGGGAAGTGTCGGTCATGGGCAGGGCAAACCGGGCAGCAGGGCGAAAGGGGGATCCGCCGCGGTCCCGCCCGCACGCGCCGGCAGCGCGTGCGCGGCGGTGGGCAGCGAACGAGGCGGCCAGCGTGCCGGGGACGCTGTCGCGATGGCGTCGCGACAGCGGGCGCTCATGCGGCGTTGCCGGGCCGGTAGCGCGCGACGAAGGCGTTGGGCGGCAACTGCGCGGCGTCATCGCCGGCGTTCTCCGCGTGCACGCTGCTGCCGGGCAGGTCCAGCGCTACCGGCGCGTCGCCGAAGTTGGCGGCCACGTGCCATTCGCCATCGCCCAGGCGCCAGCCCGCGGCGATCGCCTTCGGGCCGATCACCCGCGCGCCCAGCGCGCTGGCCTGGGTCAGCGCCGGCACCAGGTGCCGGCGGCGCAGCGCCAGCAGCGCCGCGAACCAGTCGCGCCAGCGCGCACCGTCGCCGTGGGTGGCGTCGCTGATGTCGGCGATGGAGGCCTGGAAGGTGCTCGGTGCGTTGGGGTCGGGAATGGTGGCGCGCTGTTCCGGATCGGCGAAGGCGGCGAAGTGCGCGAACTCGCGGCGCCGGCCCTCGCGCACCGCCTCGTCCAGCGGCGGCGCGAAATCGGTGAAGAACTGGAACGGGGTGCGGCTGCCCCACGGCTCGCCCATGAAGAACAGCGGGATCATCGGGGTCAGCGCGGTCAGCGCCAGCGCCGCGCGCAGCGCCGGTTCGCTCACCTGGGTGATCAGCCGGTCGCCGCGGGCGCGGTTGCCGATCTGGTCGTGGTTCTGGGCGAAGATCACGAACTTGTGCGGCGGCAGGTGGCCGCTGGGCTCGCCGCGCGCGTGCCCGCGGTGGTCGGCCTGGCCCTGGAAGGCGAAACCTTCGCCGAGCACGCGTGCCAGGTGCTGCGCCGGCGCGTCGGCGAAGCCGGCGTAGTAGCCCTCGTGCTCGTCGGTCAGCAGCACGTGCAGGCTGTTGTGGAAGTCGTCGTCCCACTGCGCGCTGTAGCCGCGCTCCAGCACGTCGGCCTGGTTGGCCTCGTTCTCCAGCACCAGGTGCACGTGGCGCCCGTCGGCCACGCTGGCGGTGATCGCCTCGCGCAGGGTATCGAGGAAGGCGTTGGGCACGATCGCGTGCACCGCATCCAGGCGCAGGCCGTCGAAGCGGTACTCGTGCAGCCACATCAGCGCGTTGTCGATGAAGTAGCGCTGCACCGGCGCCAGGCGGAAGTCGATCGCCGCGCCCCAGGGCGTCGGCGCATCCTCGCGGAAGAAGGTCGAGGCGTACTGGCCCAGGTAATTGCCGTCCGGGCCGAAGTGGTTGTAGACCACATCCAGGAACACGCTCAGGCCCAGGCCGTGCGCTTCGTCGATCAGCGCCTTGAGTTCGTCGGGATGGCCGTAGGCCGAGGCCGGCGCGTACGGCAGCACGCCGTCGTAGCCCCAGTTGTGGCGGCCGGGGAATTCGGCCAGCGGCATCAGTTCGATCGCGGTGACGCCGAGCGCGGCCAGGGTCGGCAACTGCGCGCGCAACCCGGCGTAGCCGCCGCAGGTGCCCACATGCAGTTCGTAGAACACCGTCTCGGCCCAGGGCCGGCCGCGCCAGTCGCCGTGGCGCCACGCGTAGCCGTCTGTGGCCAGCACCGCGCTGGCGCCGTGCACGCTGTCCGGCTGCCAGCGCGAGGCCGGGTCCGGCACCGGCGTGCCACCATCGATGGCGTAGCGGTAGCGGGTGCCGGGTGCGCACGCCAGGGTGGCAGCGAAATAACCGTCGCCGATCGCCTCCAGCGGCTGCCGCCGATCGTCGCCGAACACCAGCTCCACGCGCGCGGCATCCGGCGCCCACAGCGCGAAGGCGACCTCGCCGTTGGCGCTCGGCCAGGCGCCGGGGCGCAGCGCCGCGCGCGGGGCGGCAGGGGAGTCGATCGAGACAGCGGTCGTGGCCATGGTCAAAGGTCCGGTTGCAGCCAAAGGGTCGACAGCGGCGGCAGGGTCAGCGCCAGCGATTGCGCATGCCCGTGCATCGGCTGCGGCAGGGTCGACAGCACACCGCCGTTGCCCTGGTTGGAACCGCCGTAATAGCCGCTGTCGCTGTTGAGAATCTCGCGCCAGCGTCCGCCACGCGGCACCCCCACGCGGTAATCGTGGTGTACGGTCGGCGTGAAGTTGCTCACCGCCAGCAGCGGCGGCGTATCGTCATCGCGATCGTGGCGGACGAAGGCGAACACGCTGTTGTGGTGATCGTCGGCGATGCTCCATTCGAAGCCATCGCTGCTGCGGTCGCTGCGGTACAGCGCCGGCAACGCACGCAACTGCCGGTTGAGGTCGGCGACCAGGCGCGCGACGCCCCGGTGCTCGGGCTGCTGCGCCTGCACCCAGTCCAGCGGCCGGTCGTGGTCCCAGTCCTGCCACTGCCCGAACTCGCAGCCCATGAACAGCAATTTGCGTCCGGGATGCGCCCACATGAAGGCCAGGTAGGCGCGCAGGTTGGCAAAGCGCTGCCAGGCGTCGCCGGGCATGCGCGCCAGCAGCGAGCCCTTGCCGCGCGCCACCTCGTCGTGCGACAGCGGCAGCACGAAATGCTCGGAGAACGCGTACACCAGGCCGAAGC
Organism: Xanthomonas protegens; assembly: GCF_038442435.1. NCBI lineage: Bacteria > Pseudomonadati > Pseudomonadota > Gammaproteobacteria > Lysobacterales > Lysobacteraceae > Xanthomonas > Xanthomonas protegens. The sequence continues at coordinate 16,339 of NZ_JAQJCQ010000018.1, forward strand.
TCATCTCGCTGTGGTGGTGCTGCCGGTGCAGCGGATCGCGCTGCAGGTAGCGCAGGGTGTCGTGCGCCCAGCCCATGTTCCACTTGTGGCTGAAGCCCAGCCCGCCCTGCGCCGTGGGCGCGGTCGCACCCGGCCAGGCGGTGGATTCCTCGGCGATGGTGCGCACGCCGGGGAAGCGCTGCGCGATCTCGTCGTTGAGCCGGCGCAGGAAGGCGATCGCCTCCAGGTTCTCGCGGCCGCCGTGGGCGTTGGGGATCCATTCGCCGGCGTTGCGGCCGTAGTCGCGGTACAGCATCGCCGCCACCGCATCCACGCGCAGGCCGTCGACGTGGAAGCGCTCGATCCACTCCAGCGCGCTGCCGATCAGGTAGGCCACCACTTCCGGGCGGCCGTAGTTGTAGACCAGCGTATTCCACTCGCGGTGCACGCCTTCGCGCGGGTCGGCGTGTTCGTACAGGGCGCTGCCGTCGAAGCGCTGCAGGCCATGCGCATCGTCGGGGAAGTGCGCACCGACCCAGTCCAGCAACACGCCGATGCCGGCCTGGTGGCAGGCATCGACGAAGCGCGCGAAGCCGTCGGCGTCGCCATGGCGCGCGGTAGGGGCGTACAGGCCCAGCGGTTGGTAGCCCCAGGAGCCGCCGAACGGATATTCGGCGATCGGCAGCAGTTCGATATGGGTAAAGCCGAGCCCGCGCACGTAAGGGATCAGTTCGGCGGCCAGCGCATCCCAGTGCAGCGGCTGGCCGTTGCCGTCATGGCGCCAGGAGCCGGCATGCAGCTCGTAGACGCTCAGCGGCTGCGCGCTGCCGGCCAGGGCCTCGCGCTGCGCCAGCCAGGCCGCATCGCCCCAGGCATGGCTGTCGGCATACGGCACCACCGAGGCGGTGGACGGCGCCAGGGCACTGCAGCGCGCCACCGGATCTGCCTTGCGCGGCAGCACGCTGCCGTCGGCGGCCTGCAGTTCGTACTGGTAGTGCTCGCCGCCGTGCAGCCCTGGCACGAACAGTTCCCAGACCCCGGCGTCCGCGTGAAAGCGCAGCGGATGCTGGCGCGCGTCCCAACCGTTGAAGTCGCCGACCAGCGCCACCCGCCTGGCCTGCGGCGCCCACACCGCGAAGCGCACGCCCTCCACCTCGCCGACGCGGGCGTGGTGCGCGCCGAGCGCGGTGCGCAGGGCCGCGCCGTCACCGGCGGCCAGATCCTGCAGCCAGGCCGGATCGAGCATCGGCTCGAAGGCATAGGGGTCGTCGCATTCCTGCACCGCGTCCGGCCAGACGATGCGCAGCCGGTAGGGCATGGGCTGCTTCAGCTCGCCCTCGAACAGGCCGTCGGCCTGCGGGTGGGCACGCATCCGCGCGATCAGCTTGCCCTGCGCGTCGAGCAGGCCCAGCGCTTCGGCGCCGGGCGCCAGCACGCGCACCCGCACCGTGCCGTCGGCCTGCGGATGCGGGCCAAGCCAGGCGAACGCATCGATTGCCTCGCCGCGTGCCAGTGCCTGCAGGGCAAGGCCGTCGCCGTCGTCCTCCGTGTCCGCCGCCGGGTCCCCGCCGGCGGCCGGGTCCACGGCGTGTTCCCGATCGCTCATGCGGCGGCCATGGCACTCGCCGTGGCCGGCACCGCGGCGCTGGCCGCGGCCGGGATGGTGCCGGCGGTCGTGGCGGCGGTGCGCTCGTACAGCGCCATGTACTTGCGCCCGGCCAGCTCCCAGCCGCTGGGCCGCAGCATCGCCGCGCGACGCATCGCCTGCAGCAGGCCCGGCAGGCGGAAGGTGCGGAACACCCGCTGCAGGCAGCGGCGCAGGCCGTCGGCCGAGGCTTCCTCGAACAGGAAGCCGGTGACGCCGTCGTCCACCGTGTCGATCAGGCCGCCGGTGGCATGCGCGATCGGCAGGCTGCCGAAGCGCTGCGCATACATCTGGCTCAGCCCGCAGGGCTCGAAGCGCGAGGGCATCAGCAGGAAGTCGGAGCCGGCGAACATGCGCCGCGCCAGCGGCTCCTCGAAGCCGATGTGCGCGCCGACATGACCGGGGTAACGCCGCGCCAGCGCCGCCACCGCCTGCTCGATCTGCGGCTCGCCGCCGCCGATGATCACGATCTGGCCGCCGGCGGCGACGATCTGCGGCGCCACCTCGCAGATCAGGTCCAGGCCCTTCTGGTGCACCAGCCGCGAGACCACCGCGAACAGCGGACCGTCGCTGTCGAGCAGGCCGAACGCCTGGCGCACCTGCGCCGCGTTCTCGCGCTTGCCCTGGATCTGGCCGACGCCGAAGTGCGCCGGCAGGTGCGCGTCGGTGCGCGGATCCCAGCTGGCGTCGATGCCGTTGACGATGCCGCTGAGGCGGCCGCTGGCGGCGCGCCGTGCCAGCAGCGCGTCCAGGCCGCAGCCCTGCGCCGGGCCGGTGATCTGCGCGGCGTAGCTGACGCTGACCGTATTCACATGGTCGGCATGGACGATGCCCGCGCGCAGGAACGACATCTGTCCGTAGAACTCCAGGTCCTGCAGGCCCTCGGCGGGGATGCCCAGGGCGCCGGCCATCGCATACGGGAACAAGCCCTGGTAGGCGAGGTTGTGGATGGTCAGCAGGCACGGCGTGCGGCCGCCGGACCAGCGCACGTAGGCGGCGGCCAGCGCGCACGGCCAGTCGTTCAGGTGCAGCAGCTCCGGCGTCCAGTCCAGCCCGGCCTGGCCGCCGGCGATCTGCGCGGCGGCGTGGGACAGGGTGGCGAAGCGCAGCGCGTTGTCTTCCCAGTCGCGGCCTTCGCTGGAGACGTAGGGCGAACCCTGGCGCTCGAACAGCTGCGGGCACAGCAGCACGTAGACGCACAGGCCGTCCGGGCGCTCGGCCCGGCCCAGCGCGCAATCCGGCAGTCCCGCATGCGCGGCGATGCGGCCGACGATCTCCAGCGGGCCGGTGGTGCGCAGGACCGCCGGGTAACCGGGAATCAGCACGCGGATGTCGCAGCTGCCGCGCAGCGCGCGCGGCAGGGCCGCGGCGACGTCGCCCAGGCCACCGGCCTTCACGAAATCGGCCATTTCCGAGGTCACGAACAGGCTGGTGCGGCGCGGCGCCGGGTTCAGCTTGACGGTCACCTCGGCATTGCGCACGAAGCGGCCGCGCGCATCGCGGTAGCGGCGGCGCGGCGCGTGCAGCACCGGATGGGTATCGCGTTGTCTCTCGGTCAGGTCGGCGGGGGTGGGGGGCGACATGGCGGTTCCGTCTGGGAAGGGGGAGGACGGGGCACACGGAAAGCGACTGCCGCCGCGCGTCCTGGCAGGCGCGCGACGTGAAGCAAGGAAAGAGGTACAGCAGCGTCGAAACGGAACAACGATGTTGCAGTGCGATAATGCAGGAGCAAAGTACGAATGGCGCGATAAAAGACGCGTGAAGCGCACGCTTGTCTACGGTGAAGCGAGGAATGCGGCGCATAGTCGATGTCGCCGAACGCCAGATGCCGCAAGCGCTGGATCGCGGCATCGGCGCCTATGAATCGTTTAGCTTCCAGTGCCGCCCATGTGTCGTGCTTCGGTGCGACCGGGGGTCACCTCCGTTGTGCGAGCTTCATGCGATCTATGGTGCAGTGTGCTCATGACAGTCCTGAAACCGCAGATGCGCCGCGAGCTGGACGGCTTCGTCCTCGACGCCTTGCTGCGTCCGCGCGCCGACGGCGTGCTCGAGCCGCAGATCCGGATTACCAGTGATGATGGGGTGGTGCGCGGCCGGCACGCGTTCGACGGGGTGTATTTCCGCGATGCGCATGCCGGCGCCTACTTCGTTGCCGAGCGCCTGGCGGCGATCCGTTCGGCACGGTACGGAAAGCTGGTGTTCGCCTGACCCGCACACCATGTCGGCGTCGCGTGCGATCGTTGCGTCGCCGGCATCGCGCGCCGCGCTCAGTGCTCGGTCTGCAGCCGGTCCAACGCCGCCAGCAAATCGGTGCGGCGATACGGCTTGGGCAGGAAGCCGGTCCGCGCCGGCAGCATCCCGGGCTCGGGCGTATGCATGCCGGAGGTCAGCAAGGCGGGAATGGCGACGCCGCGGCGGCGCAACTGGCGCACCATGCTCAGGCCGTCGCATCGCGGCATCTGCACGTCGCTGAAGATCAGCGCCACGTCGGGGTGCCGTGCCAGCACGTCCAGCGCGTCCTGCGCGGTCGCCGCCGACAGGACCCGGTAGCCGTCGGCGGCGAGCATGGCAGCGGCCAACTCCCGGATCGTCTGGTCGTCCTCCACCAGAAGAATGGTGGTGGAGGCGGAGGTGACGCGCATAATTCCGTTATCGCTTTTATAAACAATCCACGTCAGCTTCACGATTACTCGGTGAAGCGCTGGTGACGCCCGGGCAATCCCGATATTCTCGTCCTCATTCATTGTGAGATTCACTGCGAGACGCGGCTTGACCACTCACGCTCACTATCGGCAGATCGTCGAGCTCTCGCACGACTGCATCAAGGAAGTCGGGCGCGACGGCATCGTGCGCTCGATCAATCCGCACGGTCTGGCGTTGCTGGGCGTCTCCGACCCCGCCGATATCGTCGGCCACCCCTGGGCCGAACTGTGGCCCGAGGACATGCGCTCGCTGACCCAGGGCGCCTTTGCTGCGGCGCTGGGCAACGAACAGCGTGAATTCTGGGCCGAGCGCCCGTCGCTGGATGGGCGGCGACGCTGGTGGCACGTGATGGTCAGTCCGCTGGCCAACGCCTCGGCGCGGGTCGAGAGCGTGCTGGTGATCAGCCGCGACGTCACCCAGCAGTACCAGATCGAGCAGGCCCTGCGCGCGCTGGGCGATCTGGCCCCGATCGATGCCGAGGAGGTGCCGCTGGGAGCGACCGATGCCGCCGCGCTGGGCCGCCATTGGCAGGCCGAGCAGTCGCAGTTGCGCGGGCAACTGGACATCGCCCTGGCCGCGCAGCGCGTGGCCGAGCGCGCGATGACCCAGGCGCAGAAGGGCGAGGCGATCGGGCAGATGCTCGCCGGCGTGGTGCACGACTTCAACAACATGCTGCATACCGCGATGACTTCGGTCAGCATGGTGGCCGACCACCCGCAACGCCTGCAGCCGGACCAGCGCCGCCTGCTCGGCATCGCCAACGAGGCCTTGCAGCACGGCGCAGGGATGACCCGGCGCCTGCTCGGCTTCGCCCGCGCGCATCCGGTCAAGCCGGCCTGGCTGGACTTGAACGCGCTGGTGACACAGATGCAGCCGCTGCTGGCGCAGGCGCTGGGCGGCGAGATGCGCCTGCAGTTGCTGCCCTGCGCCGAGGTGGCGACGACCTATGCCGACCGCAACGCGGTCGAGCAGGCGGTGCTGAACCTGGCGTTGAACGCGCGCGACGCCAGTCGCCCCGGCGATGCGGTGACGATCCGCTGCGGCGCGCTGGAAGTGCCGCCGTCGCGCGCGGCGGCGATGCGCCAGCCCGGCCGCTACGTGACCCTGGCGGTCAGCGACCAGGGCGAGGGCATGTCCGATGCGGTCAAGTCGCGCCTGTTCGAGGCGTATTTCACCACCAAACCCGAGGGCAAGGGCACCGGCCTGGGGCTGGCCCAGGTCTATGGGCTGGTGCGCCAGGCCGGCGGCTTCGTCGACGTCGAATCGGAACTGGGACGCGGCACCACCATCACCCTGGCGTTCCCGTTCGTGGCGCGGCCGCTCGGCGACGAGGGCGAGGGCGCCGACCCGATGCCGGTGCCGACGGCGGAGTAACCCCGCTCATCCGCCCGCGCGTGCCGGCAGCCGGTCGCTGATGCGCACCGCGAAGGCCTCGCGTAGCACCTGCAGCGCCCGTTGCTGGCGCCCGGCATCCAGCGCCGCGCAGCACGAGGGCGGCACCTGCACCTGGAAATCGCGCATGCGCGCATCGATCGCGGTCGCCAGCACGCAGGCGTCGGTGGCGATGCCGGTGACCAGCAGGCGGGTGGTCTGCAGCCGCGCCAGCAGCAGGGCCAGGGCCGAACCGAGGAAGGCGGAGTGCTTGGGCTTGAGCACGTAATAGTCCTGCGGGCGCGGCGCCAGGCAGGCGGCAATGCGTGCGCCGCGCTGCTTCGGGTCGGCGCACAGGGTCCACAGACCTTCGAAATCGGTCCGCCAGTCGGCGAAGTTGTCGTTGGCGAACAGCACCGGCCAGCCGCGGCGATGGAAGCGCGCGCGGAACTGGGCGATGCGCTCGGCCACCGGCAGTGCGGCCTCCGCCAGCCGTGCGCCGTCCGGGAAGTCGAAACGGCTGATCATGTCCACGATCAGCAGCGCCGGCGCTCCGTGCGGCGGCGCGGGTGCTGCCGGATGGTCGTGTTGCCGCTGGGTGCCTGTGCGTCGCCGGGCGGGCTGGCGCATGCGTCGATCCTCCATTGCCGGACTGGCTTCATGGTCGGCGCGAGGGGTGAAACGCGGGTGAGCGCAGGTGAAGGCGGCATGGCTGAACGGATCGGCCGGCGCCACCTCGGCGGTGCCGGTGGCCACCTTCGCGAAAGCTTACTATTTAAGGTTTACATTGACCGGCGTCTTTGCCCGTCGACAGGAGAGCACGTGGTACCAACTGGCGAACACAACGAGGCGCGCGTGGCCGCGGCGGCATCCGCCGTGCCGTCCGCCCGCGGCACTTCCCGATGGCGCTGCGGCGCCGGACGCGGTCGGCGGATCGCATGAGCACGGTCGCCCCCACACCGGCCGTGCACGTCGATGCTCCCCTGGATGCCGGTCACGCGGTCCTGCCGCCCGAGGCACCGCTGGCCATGCCGCTGCAGTCGCTGCAGGAAGGCAAGCTGCGCAACACGCGCCTGCCCAGCACCCCGGTCGGGATCGGCTGGCGGCGCTTCTACGTGTTCGGCACCACCGCGGCGATGACCGCCTACGCCAGTTGGCTGATCGGCAAGGTCCTGGTGATCGGCGGCGTGAGCGTGCTCGAAGCCTGTCTGATGGTGCTGTTCATCCCCTTGTTCGCCTGGATCGCGCTGTCGTTCGTGAGCGCGCTGGCCGGCTTCTTCACCCTGGTGTTCGGCAAGGGCCGCAAGCTCGGCATCGATCCGGACTCGCCGCTGCCGCAGGTGCGCAACCGCACCGCGCTGCTGATGCCCACCTACAACGAGGATCCGCACCGGCTGATGGCCGGCCTGCAGGCGATCTACGAATCAGTGGAGGCCACCGGCCAGATCGAGCGCTTCGATTTCTTCATCCTCAGCGACACCACGCGCCCGGCCATCGGCGCGGAAGAAGAGAAGGTGTACGCCGAGCTGGTGGAGCGCGTCGGCGGTCAAGGCCGCTTGTTCTACCGGCGCCGTGCCAGCAATGCCGGGCGCAAGGCCGGCAACATCGCCGACTGGGTGCGCCGCTTCGGCGGCGCCTATCCGCAGATGCTGATCCTGGACGCCGACAGCCTGATGACCGGCGACAGCATCGTGCGTCTGGCTGCCGGCATGGAGGCCAACCCCGACGTCGGCCTGATCCAGACCCTGCCGGAAGTGGTCAACGGCAACACCCTGTTCGCGCGCATGCAGCAGTTCGGCGGCCGCGTCTACGGCCCGGTGATCGCCTTCGGCGTGGCCTGGTGGCACGGGGCGGAAAGCAACTACTGGGGCCACAACGCGATGATCCGCACCGAGGCCTTCGCCGCGCAGGCCGGCCTGCCGTCGCTGCCCGGGCGCAAGCCGTTCTGCGGCCACGTGCTCAGCCACGACTTCGTCGAGGCGGCGCTGATGCGTCGTGGCGGCTGGGCCATGCACATGGTGCCGTACCTGCAGGGCAGCTACGAGGAAGGCCCGCCGACGCTGACCGACCTGCTGGTGCGCGACCGCCGCTGGTGCCAGGGCAACCTGCAGCACTCCAAGGTGGTGCGCGCGCGCGGCCTGCACTGGGTCAGCCGCATGCACATGCTGATCGGCATCGGCCATTACTTCACCGCGCCGATGTGGGGCATGCTGATGCTGATCGGCATCGCCATTCCGCTGCAGAACGGCGGCTTCGACCTGGTCGCCTCGGTGATCTCGCCGTTCTCGCCGGCGCGCTACTGGCACCAGCAGGACTCCACGCGGGTGTTCTGGGTGTTCGCGGTGACCATGTTCGTGCTGCTGGCGCCCAAGGTGATGGGCTACTTCGCGATGCTGCTCAAACCCGGCGAACGCCGCGGCTGCGGCGGCGGGCTGCGCGCCTTCGCCAGCATGCTGCTGGAAACGCTGCTGGCCGCGCTGATGGCGCCGGTGGTGATGTACGTGCAGTCGCGCGGCGTCGCCGAGGTGCTGGCCGGCAAGGACTCGGGCTGGGACGCGCAGCAGCGCGACGATGGCCGCATTTCGTGGTCGGCGCTGTTGCGCAGCTACGGCGGACTGAGCGCGTTCGGCCTGCTGATGGGCGGCATGGCCTATGCCGTGTCGCCGTCGCTGGCGGCATGGATGGCGCCGGTGGTGATCGGCATGGCGCTGGCGGTGCCGGTGGTGGCGATCAGTTCCTCGCGCGCCGCCGGCCTGTGGCTGCGCAAGCTGCGCATCCTCGCCATTCCCGAGGAGTCGCAGCCGCCGGCAGTGCTGCTGCGCGCCGCCGAACTGCGCCGCGAGGCCGCCGCACGCCGCGCCGAGGCCGAGGCGCAGGCCCAGGGCTGACGCCGGCATACTATCCGGCCTCATTCATCGGGAACCGACATGCTGGAGACAGTGGAACACGAGACCGGCGCCGCGCCGGCCTGGACCGTCCTGTGGCTGCACGGCCTTGGGGCCGACGGCAACGACTTCGTGCCGCTGGTGCCGGAACTGGTGCGGCCGCACTGGCCGGCGCTGCGCTTCGTGTTCCCGCACGCGCCGGTGCGGCCGGTGACGGTCAACAACGGCGTGCGCATGCGCGCCTGGTACGACATCGTCAGCATGGACTTCTCCAACCGCGCCGACAGTGCCGGCGTCGCCGAATCGGTGGCGCAGGTCGAAGAACTGATCGCGCGCGAGGACGCGCGCGGCGTGCCGGCCGAGCGCCTGCTGCTGGCCGGCTTTTCCCAGGGCGGCGCGATCACCCTGGCCGCCGGCCTCCGCCGCGAACGGCCGCTGGCCGGCCTGATCGGCCTGTCCACCTACCTGCCGGAACTGGAGAGCGTCGCCGACTGGCACGTCCCGGCGGCCCTGCGGCAACCGCTGTTCATGGCCCACGGCCAGGGCGACCCGGTGATCCCGCAGACCTACGCCGAGCGTACCGCGCAGACCCTGCAGGCGCTGGGCATGCCGGTGCAGTGGCGACGCTATCCGATGGCGCACCAGGTCTGCGCCGAGGAAATCGCCGACCTGGGCGACTGGATGGACGCCTGCCTCGCCGGCTGCTGATTGCAGCGGCCGCATGGCGGCATGGTGCGATGCCGATGGCGGGCGCCCGGAACCAGGGCTAGTATCGGCCGCAGCGCACGCCAGCCGAGCGAGGGAGACCTGGGTGAAGGTGCTGATCGCCGACGACGAACCCCTGGCGCGCGAACGCCTGCGCACGCTGCTGGCCGCGCATGCCGGCGTGGAAGTGGTGGCCGAAGCCGATAACGGCATGGACGCGCTGCACGCCTGCGCCGCCGCGCAGCCGGACCTGGTGCTGCTGGACATCGCCATGCCCGGCCTCGACGGCCTGGAAGCCGCGCGCCACCTCGCCACCTTCGAACCGCGCCCGGCCGTGGTGTTCTGCACCGCCTACGATGCGCATGCGCTGTCCGCGTTCGAGGCGGCGGCGATCGACTACCTGATGAAACCGGTGCGCGCCGAGCGCCTGGCCGCGGCCTTGCAGCGCGCCCGTACCTTCATGGCCGGACGCGGCAGCGGCGACGCCGCGGCGCCGGCCCCGCAGCGCCGCACCCACCTGTGCGCGCGCCTGCGCGGCAGCCTGCGGCTGATCCCGGTCGACGACATCCACTACCTGCAGGCCGAGGAAAAGTACGTGGTGGTGCACCACGCCCGCGGCGAGGACCTGATCGAGGAATCGCTGCGCGCGCTGGAGGAGGAGTTCGCCGAGCGCTTCGTTCGCATCCACCGCAACTGCCTGGTCGCGCGCCACGAACTGGTGGAGCTGCGCCGGCTCGGCGAGGGCCAGGTGCAGGCGGTGCTGCGCCATGGCAAGCAGCCGCTGGAGGTCAGCCGGCGCTGCGTGGCGCAGCTGCGCAAGGAGATCCACCAGCGCTGACGCCGCCCGGGCCGCCCGCGTGCAGCGGCGGACGGCGGCTTTCCGCGATAATGCGCGCATGAACATCCTGCGCATCGCTACCCGCAAGAGTCCGCTCGCCCTGTGGCAGAGCGAGCATGTCGCCGCCTGCCTGCGCCGCGCGCACCCGCACCTGGACGTGGTGCTGGTGCCGATGAGCACCCGCGGCGACGAAGTCCTGGACCGCTCGCTGGCGGCGATCGGCGGCAAGGGCCTGTTCCTGAAGGAACTGGAGCTGGCGATGCTGCGCGGCGAGGCCGATTGCGCGGTGCATTCGCTCAAGGACGTGCCGATGGAGCTGGATCCGCCGTTCGTGCTGCCGGCGATCCTGCCGCGCGCCGATCCGGCCGATGCGCTGATCTCCAACCTCTACGCCTCGCTGGACGCGCTGCCGCTCGGCGCGCGCGTCGGCACCTCCTCGCTGCGGCGGCAGGCGCAACTGCGCGCGCGGCGCCCGGACCTGGAACTGCTGGACCTGCGCGGCAACGTCAACACGCGCCTGGACAAGCTCGACAACGGCGGCTACGACGGCATCGTGCTGGCCTGCGCCGGCCTGCAGCGGCTGGGCCTGGAGGGGCGCATCACCCAGCGCCTGCAGGCGCCGGACTGGCTGCCGGCCCCGGCGCAGGGCGCGATCGCGGTGGAATGCCGCGAGGACGCCAGCGACGCACTGGCATTGTTCGCCGCGCTCGACGACGCCCCGACCCGCACCTGCGTGGAGGCCGAGCGGGCGATGAACCGCGCCCTGCACGGCAGTTGCCACGTGCCGGTGGCGGCCTTCGCGCAATGGCGCGGCGAGGATTTGCTGTTGCAGGGCCTGGTCGGCGGCGTCGCCGACGGGCGCCTGGTGCGCGCCGACCTGCAGCGCAGTGCGCAGGATCCCCAGGCGCTGGGCCAGGCCGTGGCCGAGGCCCTGCTGGGCGCCGGCGCACGCGAATTGCTGGAGGTCGACCTGCCGGCCTGAGGGCGTACGCAGTGTCGCGCCAGCGACGGTTGGGGATCACCTGTCATGCAGCCGCGACAAGCGAAGCCGAAAGCGGACTGACACCCTCCGTCGTCGGGACTGAAGTCCCTCCCACCGTGCAGATCCCGGCAGTGCTGGTTGCGCGCGTGTGGGAGCGGCTTCAGCCGCGATGCGCGTTACCGGGAAAGCCTGTCGCGGCTGAAGCCGCTCCTACGAGGAGCGTGGGCGTATCCGGTCACCGCGGCCAGGATGCTGGACGGCGATGGCAGAAGTCGCTGCTGCAACGGGGTCGAGCGGCCTGGAGCCGGTCGTTGCCGACCCTCTACGGTCGCGGCCGAAGCCGCTCCTACGGCGCGGACTCGTCGCGCCGCAAGCCAGCGAGCACGGTCGGCAGGTTGTTGATTCCCCAATGCTCGACATAGCGGCCGTTCTCGACCCGCACGATGTCGATCACCTCGATGCTGACCGGCTTTCCCGTGGGTTCCACCCCGAACAAGGTTCCTGTGTGCCTGCCCGACACGGTCTTGCGGGTGGTCACCTTGTCGCCCTCGGCGACCTGGTCGTGAATGGTCACCGTCAATCCGGCCAATGCGGGCCGGAGAACGTCGTGGAAGGTGCTCCACATGCTCTCGCCTCCTGCAGGAGTGCCAGGCGGGGCGGATCGGTTGACGAACCCCGGGGCCATCAGTGCCTCGAATGCGGCGCGGTCCCCGCCTTCGATGACCTCCTTGTTGAACCGGCGAACCACGGTCTTGATATCGGATATGGTCATGAACGCCTCCGTTCCGGACAACCACCAGCAGCGATACTGCACCTATCAAAGGTCGCGGGATGGTCGCGGGATGGTGCTCATTTCCCGGCCGAGCATCCTTCAAAGAAGCGGGGTCGGATGGAACTTCCCGATCAGTCAGGCCTGTTCCCGATGGGCCTTCCTCCCGGAAGACGGTCGAGCAACGGGACCGTCACACCTTGCGGCCTGGGATGTCTTGGGATGGATCTCGGCATTCGACAAGCATCCTGATCATGCCATTGCCGTGCCGGAACGCGGCGGCACGACGCGGCGTCGTGCGTCGATGGTGGCGACACCATGCGGCGACCGGCACTGCCACAGGCCGCCGTCCATCGCACCGACCCAGGAACCCGGCCTTTACCAATCCCCAATCCCGACTCCCCAATCCCGGCTCACTTGAACTTGTAGACCAGGTTCATCGTGGTCAAGGTATCGGTCTTCTTCTTGTCGTCGCTGACGTCGCTGTTGTAGCGGGCCTGCCAGCCGGCCTTCAGCGCCAGGCGTTCGTTCATGCTCACCGAGATGCCCAGGTCGTTCTGCGCGAAGGTGTTGTACGCGCCGGATTCGACCAGCAGGGTGTTGCCCAGTTCGGTGTTGCTGGTCAGGCCGTACTTGAAGTCGATCAGGCCACGGCCGATCAGGCCGGTTTCGGTGCGGTCCTCGACCACGTCGTGGGCGCGGCGCACGCCGGGACCGATCTGCACGTCGATGCTGCGGCGGTCGCCGTCCATGATCCGGGTGCCGTAGCCGATGCCGATCGTGGCCAGGCGGTCGTAGGTGGCGAAGTCGTCGCGCTCGTAGCGCAGCGAGGCGGTCAGCTGGCGGTGCTCGCCGAGCTGCAGCGCGCTGCCGGCGCTGCCGGTGTATCGGTTGGAGGTGGTCTGGCGCTTGCGCGTGGTGGTGCCGTCCGGATTGGTGTCGGTGTACTCGGCGCTGGCGTGCAGGGCGAGCAGGTCCAGGCTGTGGATCCAGTCGCCGTCCACGTACTGGCCCTTGAGCCGGCCGTTGAGGCTTTCGTTGGTGCTGTTGCCGTGCGAGGAGGCGAAGCCCAGTTCGCCCGATCCGCTCCACGGCGAACTGGCCGGGTCCGTGGCTGCCGGTGAGGTGGCGACGTCGGCGGCCCAGGCCGGGGACGTGCTCAGCAGCAACAAAGCGATGGCGGATACGAGGGTGGCACGGCGGGACATGGCTTCTCCGGGGATGAGGACGCAGCCTTCGGCTAACGAAATGGAAACGATTTCATCATACCGGATCCACATGACACCCTGGCCGGCCCCGGGCGCCGGCTTCATCGACGGTTCGGGCGCGCAGCCGGCCGCCACGCCAGGCAGGCGTTTTCCGTCGTCGACTCAGACATAATCGGGGCCATGGACCGCTACGAACGCATCAACGCACTGCACCGCCTGCTCAAGTCCGCACGCTACCCGGTGACGGTGGCGCGGCTGCAGGACGAACTGGGCTGCTCCCGCGCCACCGTCTACCGCGATCTGGCCTTCCTGCGCGATGCGCTGATGGCGCCGGTGGAGGGCGACGGCGAGGCCGGCTTCCGCTACGAGTCCGGGGAGAGCGACCGTTTCGAGCTGCCCGGGCTGTGGCTGAGTTCGGAGGAACTGCACGCGCTGCTGGCCTCGCAGCAACTGCTGGCGCGCACCGGCGGCGGGGTGCTGTCCTCGGTGCTGGCGCCGCTGCAGCAGCGCATCGAAAGCCTGCTCGCCGCCCAGGCCGGGGCGACCCATTGGCCGGTGGAGCGGGTGCGGGTGATCCCGCACCGCGGCCGCAAGCTCGACGAAGCCAGTTTCCGCACCGTCGCCTCGGCGGTGCTGGAGCGCAAGCGCCTGTCCTTCGACTACCGCGCCCGCTCCACCGACGAATCGACCAAGCGCACGGTGTCGCCGCAGCGCATCACCCACTACCGCGACAACTGGTACCTGGACGCCTGGGACCATGGCCGCGACGCGGTGCGCAGCTTCGCCGTGGATCGCATCAACCACGCGCGCCTGCTCGACCAGCCGGCGCAGGACGTGGCCGACGCCGAACTGGATTCGCAGCTGGCGGCCAGCTACGGCATCTTCTCCGGCGCGCCCAAGGGTTGGGCCACCATCGTGTTCAGCCCCAAGGCCGCGCGCTGGGTCGCCGACGAGCACTGGCATTCCAAGCAGCAGGGCCGGTTCCTGGCCGATGGCCGCTACGAACTGAAGGTGCCCTACAGCGTCTCGCGCGAACTGCTGATGGACGTGCTGCACTACGGCTCGGATGCGGAGATCGTGGAACCGCGCTCGCTGCGCGAACAGGCCAAGGCGCTGCTGTCGCTGGCATTGAGCAACTACAGCGACGATTAAAGCGACGATCGAGACACCGCTGCGCCCGACGCGATTTCCGTAGGAGCGGCTTCAGGAGCTCCAACAACGATGGAAGGTCACTTGCAGGAGCGGCTTCAGCCGCGACGAGCGTTACCGGGAATGCCCGTCGCGGCTGAAGCCGCTCCTACGAGTGAGCGGCCCACGCGTCCGCCGCCGGGTCGCCGCCGAGGCGTGCACCTCCTGCTGCTGCAGCAATCCCTGGCCCGTGCGACGCAGCGGCCGTCGTAGGAGCGGCTTCAGCCGCGACCGCGGCCTTACCGCCAATGCGTGTCGCAGCCTGGAGGTCGACGCCTACGCCGCATCCAGCGGCGCGCCGCCGCCGAGGATCACGCCGATGTTGCGCTCGATCCAGTCCACCAGCGCGTGCACGTGCGCCGCGGCTTCCTCGCCGAGCGGGGTCAGGTCGTATTCCACGTGCGGCGGCACCACGGGATAGGCGGTGCGCTGCACCAGGCCGTCCGCTTCCAGCGCCTGCAGGGTCTGCGAGAGCATCTTCTCGCTGACCCCTTCCAGGCTGCGGCGCAGGTCGCCGAAGCGATGGGTGCCCTTGCGCAGGGCGACCAGCACCAGCACGCCCCAGCGGCTGGTGACATGGCTGAGCACGGCCCGGGACGGGCAGTTCTGCGCGAATACCTGGCCACGCAGCTGGGTCGCGTCCGCGCAGCCGCGCGGTGCTTCGTCGAGAGGTTCGGAGAGGACGCTGGCCAAGCGGTGCACCTGTCTGTGGGGGAGGGCGCCCCGATCATACGGGCCGCGCCGGGTGCTTCGCTGAGCGAAGGATGATCGTGCTGTCGGTGCCGACCACGCCCGGTGCGATGGCGTGGCGACGTTGGGTGGTCGCAGCGGCGGGGTCTTACGTGGCCCGAACGGCATCCGGGCGCGCGGAGTACGCCAGACCGGCGCGATGCGGATCGGGTTGTCCGCGTCGCAGCTGGCTGCGACGGGAACTGCTTCAGGGCTTGTTCGGCACTTCGAAGCCGAGCTTGCCGACCTGGTCGCGGCGCTGCGCCACGCGCTTGAGCTTGTCGATGTTGACTCCGTACTGGTGGTCCAGCTTGTCGACCAGCTCACGGTACTGCTTGTGGCTCATGTTCGGCGAGCGCGCGAACACCCATGCCAGGTCGCGGCCGGGATAGTCGATCAGCGCCCAGGAATAGTCCGGCGCCACTTCCAGGATGCGGTACTTGGTGGGCACCATTCTGAAGAACCAGGTGGTCCAGCGGCGGTTGCCGGTGCCTTCCTTGACCGTGGCGCGCGAGTTGAGCTCCTTGACCGGCTCGTCGAAGCCGTTGCGGTACTCGTAGCGCACCGCGATCTTGCCGTCTTCCTTGAGGGTGTACTCGTCGCTGCTGGCGACGTGGCCGCGCTCGGCGAAGTACGGGATGTGCGCGATCACGTACCAACGGCCCATGAAGCGCTGCAGGTCGATCGGCGGCTGCGCAGGCTCCTGCTCCGGGTCCGGCGCCTTGGCGCGGGCCGTCGGCAACGGGACGGCCATGCCCAGCAGCAGCACGGAAGCGAACAGGGAGAGCAGGCGCATAGAAGATTCCGGGGCGAAGGGCGAACGCCGGTGAAGTATGCGCGTGCGCCATGTCAATGGTGCGTCGCAGCCCCTGAGATGTCGCGGCGGCACCCTGCGCGCCTCGACTTCCAGGAGCTGCCGTCATGCCGATCGTTCCGTCCTCCCCGCGTACCCACGTCCCGCACCCGGGCCTGCGCCGCCTGCTGCGCCAGGCGATCCTGGCCGGGCTGGCCCTGGTCCTGGTGTGGCCGGCCGCGCGCGGCCACAGCGAGTGGCTGGGCTGGCGGCCGCTGTGGCTGTTGGGCATGCCGTTGAGCGCCTGGTGGGCCCTGCATCGTTTCCCGCTGCCGCCGCTGCGGCGTCTGTGGGGGCAGTGGCGGGCCAGGCCGCGGGCGCAGGCGCGGCGGCGCCGGCCGGCGCTGCGGACCGCGCGCCCGGTCTGACCGTCGGCAGGGGGCACTGCAGAGGGCGCGTACCTGCTGCGGCGCGGCCCTGCCCGGATCCGAGTCGTGCCCCTCTCGTACCTGCTCACCGTCGGGTTCGCCGTGGCCAAGGAAACCGCAATGCCGCAGGATCTCCATGCGTGGCTCGACCCTGTTCTGCGCGCGGCAGGGGCAGAGCAGCCGTGCCATGACGCCCGGCGCGGGGCATGCTATGGGAAGGCGGCACAGGAGGAGCCCGCATGAAGCACGATCCCACGTTGTTGCAGTCGGTCTTGGCCGACGCGGCACCGCCCGAGCTGGAGGTGACGTTTCGCCCCATGTTCGGCGGACGCTTCGCCTACGCGGACGGCAAGCCGTTCGCGTCCCTTTCCGACGTCGGACTGGCCTTGAAGTTCACCGGCAGCGAGCGCGACGCACTCCTGGCCCTGCCGGGTGCCGCACCGCTTCGCTACGAACCGGATCAGCCGGCCAGCAAGTCCTACGTCGTCGTCCCCGAGACCATGCTGTCCGAGCCGGCCGAACTGAGGTCGTGGGTGATGCGCAGTGTGTCCGGCCTCCCGACCAAACGCGTTCGAAAACAAGCCTAGGAGATTGCGCATGCCCCGCATCAATTTCGTCGAACTTCCCGCACGCGATCTCGGCGCGGCACGGACCTTCTACGCGGCAGCGTTCGGGTGGGAACTGACCAGTTTCGGCCCCAGCTACGCATGCACCATGACGGGCCACGTCGACCTGGGATTGCAGGGCGACATGAGCGAGGCGCCAGCAGCGCCTCTGCCAGTGGTGCTGGTGGACGACCTCGACGCTGCGCAAGCGGCTGTCGAGGCGGCCGGCGGGATCATCAGCAAGCCGATCTTCGCCTTTCCGGGCGGGCGACGCTTGCACTTCCGCGATCCCAACGGGCTTGAGCTGGCGATCATGCAGACGGATTGATCCCGCGTTCCAGGGTGCCATGGAGACTGTGCGCAACGGCGCTATGTGGCTCCGGTGCGCGCTTGGCCGAGATGCGCCTGGCCTGACCTTCGGCAGGGGAGGGCGGCGAGGCTGCGTGCTACGGTGCGGCGCTGTCCTTCCACGGATCCGAACATGTCCTCACTCGCACACGCCTGCCTGATCGCCGGCCTGCTCGCCGCCGGCACCGCCGCGGCCAAGGAAACCGCGATGCCCCAAGACCCCTACGCCTGGCTCGAAGACGTCACCGGCACCAAGGCGCTGGACTGGGTCAAGGCGCAGAACGCCAAGACCGAGGCGCGGCTGGCCGAGACCCCCGCCTTCAAGGCCCGCGAGGCCGGCATCCGCGAGGTGCTGGATTCCGACGCCAAGATCCCGGCCGTGCAGAAGATCGGCCCGTACTACTACAACCTGTGGAAGGACCGCGCCCACGAGCGCGGCCTGTGGCGCCGCACCACGCTCGATGAGTACCGCAAGCCCGAGCCGAAGTGGGAGACGGTGCTGGACCTGGACGCGCTGAACAAGGCCGAGGGCGAGAACTGGGTGTGGCATGGCGCCAACTGCCTGCGCCCGGAGTACCGCCGCTGCCTGATCGCGCTGTCGCGCGGCGGTGCCGACGCCGACGTCACCCGCGAGTTCGACCTGGGCAGCAAGCAGTGGATCAAGGACGGCTTCTTCCGTCCCGAGGCCAAGGGCGGGCTGAGCTGGATCGATGCCGACACCGTCTACCTGTACACCGACTTCGGCCCCGGCTCGCTGACCAGCTCCGGCTATCCGCGCGTCGTCAAGCAGTGGAAGCGCGGCACCCCGATGAGCAGCGCCACGCTGGTCTACGAGGGCAAGCCGGACGACATGTACATCGCCGCGATGCATGACGACACGCCCGGCTACGAGCGCGATTTCGTCAGCCGCACGCTGGCCTTCTACAACGACGAGATGTACCTGCGCGGCGCCGACGGCCGCCTGACCAAGATCGACGTGCCCAACTCGGCCAACAAGGGCGTGCACCGCCAGTGGCTGACCCTGGAGCTGCGCGATCCGTGGATGGTGGGCGGCACGACCTACCCGGCCGGTGCGCTGCTGGTGACCAGGTTCGACGACTTCATGGCCGGCAAGCGCGACTTCCAGGTGCTGTTCACGCCCACCGAGACCGCGTCGCTGGCGTCCTTCGCCTGGACCAAGTCGCGGCTGGTGCTGAACGTGCTCGACGACGTCAAGAGCCGGCTGTGGGTGCTGACTCCGGGCGAGGGCGAGTGGGCGCGTGCAGCGTTCCCGGTCGGCGACCTGGCCTTCGGCAGCACCAGCGTCGATGCGGTCGATGCCGACGAGAACGACCAGGTGTGGCTGACCTCCACCGACTTCCTGACCCCGACCACGCTGATGCTGGCCGACGTGCAGCGCGGGCCGAAGAGCATCGAGACGCTGAAGGCGATGCCGAGCTTCTTCGATGCGTCCAAGGACGAGATCGAGCAGCACTTCGCCGTGTCCAAGGATGGCACCAAGGTGCCGTACTTCCTGGTCCGGCCCAAGCAGCTCAAGGCCGACGGCAGCGCGCCGACCCTGCTGTACGCCTACGGTGGCTTCGAGATCTCGATGACCCCGTTCTACTCCGGCAGCCTGGGCCGCGCCTGGCTCGACCAGGGCGGCGTGTACGCGCTGGCCAACATCCGCGGCGGCGGCGAGTACGGCCCGCGCTGGCACCAGGCGGCGCTGAAGCAGAACCGGCACAAGGCCTACGAGGACATGGCGGCGGTGGCGCAGGACCTGGTCGCGCGCAAGATCACCTCGGCCAAGCACCTGGGCGTGCAGGGCGGCAGCAACGGCGGGCTGATGGCCGGCAACATGCTGATGCAGTACCCGCAGCTGTTCGGTGCGGTGGTGGTGCAGGTGCCGCTGCTGGACATGAAGCGCTACAGCCACCTGCTGGCCGGCGCATCGTGGATGGCCGAGTACGGCAACCCGGACACCGACGACTGGAAGTTCATCCAGACCTTCTCGCCGTATCACCTGTTCGACCCGAAGAAGACCTACCCGCCGGTGATCTTCCTGACCTCCACCCGCGACGACCGCGTGCACCCGGGCCATGCGCGGAAGATGGCGGCGAAGATGATCGACGCCGGCAAGGACGTGACCTACTACGAGAACATCGAAGGCGGTCATGGCGGTGCAGCAAACAATGCGCAGGCTGCGCACATGCAGGCGCTGGCGTACAGCTTCCTGTGGGAGCGGTTGTCCAAGTGAGGGATGCGATCCGCGTCCCGGTCGGGGCGCGGGTCGTCGCCTGGTTCTAGCGTGTCGCCTGCGGAGGCGTCGTCATGCTGGTGAGTGTGCTGTTCGCGCTGGCGGCCAGCCAGTGCACGGTCGAACACGCGCGTTACGCGTTGCGCCACGATCCCGCGCTCACGGCGCGTTTCGTGGCGGTGGACAGCGGGCCGGACTGGCCCGCACAGCTGGCGCTGCGCCTGCACTCCACGCGCAGCGGCCACGATCAATGGTTCCTGCCGGCCGATGGCGGCAGTGATGGACGCCAGACCCTGGTGTCCATCGCCGATCCGACCCGGCCCGGTTGGCAGCCGCCTTCTCCCGACGGCGGTGATCGCCCGCTCGGCGAGGCCGAGTACCTTGGCGCCGATGCCGCCTACGATCTGCTCGATGGCGTGCCGCGCCGCGGCACGCCTGCGCCTGCGCATTTCCTGGTGCCGGACCTGCGGCAACTGCTGTGGTACCGGGCGCCTGCGCAGCAGCGCGAGCCGAGTGCGCGGCAGTTCTTCGACCGGGTGGGCTGCGACGACTGACGCGCTGCGTCAGCGCGCCCAGCGCTCCAGCCCGCGCGCGATCCGCGCCACCGCCTCCTGCAGTCGCGGCAGGCTCTGGGTATAGGCGATGCGCACGTGCTGGCGTGCGCGATGGCGGCCGAAATCCACGCCCGGGGTGAACGCGACGTGCTCGGTCTCCAGGAAGTGCGCGCAGAACGCCTGCGCATCGTCGGTGAAAGCGGACACGTCGGCGTACAGGTAGAACGCGCCCTCCGGCTCGACATCGATGCGGAAGCCGAGCGCGCGCAGCGCCGGCAGCAGGTAGTCGCGGCGCTGCGCGAATTCGGCGCGGCGCGCTTCCAGGATCTGCAGCGTTTCCGGCAAGAAGCAGGCCAGCGCCGCGTGCTGGGCGATGCTGGGCGCGCTGATGTACAGGTTCTGCGCCAGCTTCTCCAGCGACGGCACCGCCGCGCGTGGCGCCACCAGCCAGCCCAGGCGCCAGCCGGTCATGCCGAAGTACTTGGAGAAACTGTTGAGCACGTAGGCCTCGTCGTCGACCTCCAGCACGCTGGGCGCGTCAGTGCCGTAGCTGAGGCCATGGTAGATCTCGTCCACCACCAGGTGCCCGCCGCGGGCGTGCAGCGTCTGCGACAGCGCCGCCAGTTCGGCGCGCGACAGCAGCGTGCCGGTGGGATTGGCCGGCGATGCCACCAGCGCGCCGACGCTGTCCGCGTTCCAGTGCCGCTGCAGCAGCTCCGGGGTCAGTTGGTAGCGGCTGTCCGGGCCGACCGGCACCAGCTGCGCGGATCCTTCGACCAGGCGCAGGAAATGGCGATTGCACGGGTAGCCGGGATCGGCCATCAGCCAATGGCGGCCCGGATCGACCAGCAGCGCGCTGGCCAGCAGCAGGGCGCCGGAGCCGCCGGGGGTGATCAGGATGCGTGCCGGATCCAGGTCGACGTCGTGGCGCTGCCGGTAGAAGTCCGCCAGCGCCTGGCGCAGGGCGGGCAGGCCGCGCGCGGCGGTGTAGCGCGTATGGCCGGCGCCCAGCGCGGCCTGCCCGGCGGCGACGATCGGCGCGGCGGTGGTGAAGTCCGGTTCGCCGATTTCCAGGTGGATCACGTCGTGGCCGGCCTGTTCCAGTTCGTTGGCGCGGGCCAGCAAGGCCATGACGTGGAAGGGTTCGATCTCGCGGCTGCGCTGGCTGTAGCCGGGCGCGGCGGTCGAGGCGCTGAGGGTGTCGCCAGGAAGGGAAGCCATGCGGCCGATGATAGAGGAGCGGGTTCCCGAGCGTGTTAGCCGCGTCCAGTCGGCGACGCCCGGCAGATCGCGCGATGGCTGTGGCGGCGCGAACCGAGATGGGCGCTGCGCCCGGGCGAATCGGGCGTGGGTCGGGGGCGTGCACCTGGTGCATCTGGCGTTGCTTCCCTGGCGGTCGATCGTGTGCGGTGCGGCGCCATCGGCTTCGCTGGCCACGGCCGCCCGCCGCGATGCCATCGCGGCACCACGGCTCGCCGATTGCCCTGCGTCGCAGGCCGCACGGCCTCGGCACGCTTGCCACGGCGCAGCGTTGCAGGGAGACTCGGCCGGCACTGCGCGGCGCCCGCCCGCTGCCGCCGCCCGGCCAAGGCGGCGCGTCCCGTTGCGTTACCGCCGCCGGAGCCCCATTAGATGCCTCACCGCCCCTTGCTAGCGAGCCTCGTCCTGCTCATGACCGCCTCCTTCGCTTCCTCCGCCTCCGCCGCCGCGGCCACCCCGCCGCATCCGGCCAAGCAGCCGCACGCGGTCAAGGCGCCGTTCGGCGCCGTTCGCCAGGACGCTTACTACTGGCTGCGCGACGACGCGCGCAAGAACCCGCAGATGCTGGCCTATCTCAACGCTGAGAACGCCTACGCCGATCAGGTGCTGAAGCCGTTGCAGCCGCTGGAAGACCGGCTGTACGAGGAGATCGTCGGCCGCATCAAGCAGGACGACAGCAGCGTGCCGTACCGCGAGCGCGGCTACTGGTACTACACCCGCTACGAGAGCGGCAAGGACTACCCGATCCAGGCGCGCCGCAAGGGCAGCATGGAGGCGCCGGAGGAGATCCTGCTCGACGTCAACGCCATGGCCGACGGCAAGGGCTATTTCAGCGTCGGCGACGCGGCGGTCAGTCAGGACAACCGCATCCTGGCCTGGACCGAGGACGACGTGGGCCGCCGCCAGTACGCGGTGCGCTTCAAGAACCTGGACACCGGCGAGGTCTATGCCGACCGCATTCCCGGCGTGTCGCCGGACGTGGTCTGGGCCGACGACAACAAGACCCTGTTCTACGTCGAGAACGACCCGGAGACGCTGCTGACGGTGCGGGTCAAGAAGCACGTGCTGGGCACTCCGGCGGCGCAGGACGTGCTGGTCTACGAGGAAAAGGACGACAGCTTCTACATGGGCGTGGGCCGCACCCGCGACGACAAGTACATCGTCATCGGCGTCGAAAGCACCGTGTCCTCCGAGCAGCGCTATGCGCCGGCCGCCGATCCGCAGCGCTTCACCGTGCTGGCGCCGCGCGAGCGCGACGTCGAGTACCACGCCGACCACTTCGACGGCCGCTGGGTGATCCGCACCAACTGGAAGGCCAAGAACTACGCGCTGATGACCGCGCCCGATGGTGCTACCTCGCGCGACCAGTGGCAGAGCTGGCTGCCCTACGACGAGAAGGTGTTCATCGACGGCTTCGAACTGTTCGACGGCTTCACCGCCATCGCCGAGCGCTCCGACGGCCTAGAGCGGATCCGCCTGCACTTCGCCGACGGCAAGGAGGAATACGTCAAGGCCGACGAGCCGGCGTATTCGATGGGTCTGTCGATCAATGCCGAGCCGGACACGCCGTGGCTGCGCTACAGCTACACCTCGCTGACCACTCCGGCCACCACCTACGAACTCAACACCCGCACCGGCGAGCGCAAGCTGCTCAAGCAGCAGCCGGTGATCGGCTACGACGCGAGCAAGTACCAGACCGAACGCGTCTGGGTGACCGCGCGCGACGGGGTCAAGGTGCCGGTGTCGCTGGTCTACAAGAAGGGCTTCAAGAAGGACGGCAGCGCCGCGCTGTACCAGTACGCCTACGGCAGCTACGGCATGTCCACCGATCCGGCGTTCAACCTGCCGGTGGTGAGCCTGCTCGACCGCGGCGTGGTCTACGCCATCGCGCACATCCGCGGCGGCCAGGAAATGGGCCGCGACTGGTACGACCAGGGCAAGCTGCTGCACAAGAAGAACACCTTCAACGACTTCATCGACGTCACCCGCGGGCTGGTGCAGCAGGGTTATGCCGCCCCGGATCGCGTCGCCGCGGCCGGCGGCAGCGCCGGCGGCCTGCTGATGGGCGCGGTGGCGAACATGGCGCCCAAGGACTACCGCGTGCTGGTGGCGCAGGTGCCGTTCGTGGACGTGGTCACCACCATGCTCGACCCGAGCATCCCGCTGACCACCAACGAGTACGACGAGTGGGGCAATCCGGAGCAGAAGGCGTACTACGATTACATGCTCAGCTATTCGCCCTACGACAACGTCACCCGCCAGGCCTACCCGGCGATGTACGTCGGCACCGGCCTGTGGGATTCGCAGGTGCAGTACTGGGAGCCGGCCAAGTGGGTGGCCAAGCTGCGCGAGAACGACACCGGCAGCCAGCCGATCGTGTTCCGCGTCAACATGGAAGCCGGCCATGGCGGCAAGTCCGGCCGCTTCCGGCGCTACCGCGAAATGGCCGAGTCCTATGCCTTCATGCTGGACCAGTTGGGCGTGGAGCAACCGGCCAAGTGAGGGGTGCGCGCATCGGCTGGCCTGCGGGCTGGTCGATGCGCAGGTGGGGTGGCTGGCGTGAGGCCGACCCATCCCAATGTTTGGTTGGATGGCGGATGGCCAGTGGCTTCACGCGTCGCGGCTGAAGCCGCTCCCACCGTGAGGATGGCGGCCGAGTCGGACCTGAAGGGTCGATCGCCTGATGCGCCATGCCATGCAGCAGCGCTGACGGCTTGGCAATGCCTTGTGGGAGGGACTTCGGTCCCGACTGCGCGGAGGTCGGACAAGCCGAAGGCTTCGCTCGTCGCGGCTGAAGCCGCTCCTACGGTGGACGATGGACGATGGACGGTGGACGGAACGCCTGATCACCGCGAGAGAGCCGGCCGTCTCGCTGGCGGCGTGGTCGCTCCTGTGGGAGGGACTTCAGTCCCGACTGCAATGCGTCGGATGCGCCGATGGCTTCCTCCATCCCGGCTGAGGCGGCCCCCACAGCCGCTGCCGCACGGCTAACGCAGTCACGTCGGCAGGTGGTCGGCGCCTGCCCGCGCCAGCGCAGGCTTATCATGCCGTCATGCGCACGCACTCCCGTTTCCGCTGGGCCTGGTGGCTGCTGGCCTATGCCAGCCTGGCGACCGGTATCGTCGGTATCTTCGTGCCGGGCTTGCCGACCACGGTGTTCGTGCTGATCGCCGCCTACGCCGCCGCGCGCGGTTCGCCGCGGCTGCGCCGGCGCTTGCTGCGCGATCCGCGCTTCGGCCGCAGCATCCGTGACTGGGAACGGCATGGCGCGGTCAGCCGCCGCGGCAAGTGGATGGCGACGCTGACCATGGCCGCGTGCGCGCTGGTGCTGCTGCTGTTCGTGCACCGGCTGTGGGTGCAGGTGCTGGCGATCGGCTGCATGAGCGCGGTGGCGCTATGGCTGTGGTGGCGGCCGGAACCGCCGCGCGCGTGAGCGCGCTGTGTTGCGCGAGCGCGGCACAGCCGGTTCATGCCGGTGTGGCTATACTCGGCGCATGAGCACATCGTCCTCTTCTCCGATCCGTCTCGTTCTCTCCGCCGCTGCGTTGCTGGCCCTGGCCGGCTGCGGCAACAAGGGTCCGCTGGTGATGCCGCAGAAGCCGGTGCCGGTGGAAGCCGCGCCCGCCACGCCCGCGCCGGATGCGACGCCGCCGGCGACCACCGATCCCGCCGGGCAGGCACAGCCGGTGGACGGGCAGCGCCCGCCGGCCAACGACACCACCATGCCCACCAATGGGAATGAGTGAGGCCCGCCACGACGCGCGCCTGCGTTTCAGCAAGATGCAGGGCGCGGGCAACGATTTCGTGGTGCTCGACCTGCGCGACGGCACCCCGCCGCCGGACGCCGCACTGGCGGTGCGGCTGGCCGACCGCCACTTCGGCGTCGGCTGCGACCAGATCCTGACCATCGAACCGCCGCGCGAGGCCGCGGCGGTCGCCAGCTACCGCATCTGGAACACCGACGGCAGTGCCGCCGGGCAATGCGGCAACGGCGCACGCTGCGTCGCGGCTTGGCTGGTGCGCGACGGCAGTGCGCCGGCCACGGACGATTTCGTCATCGAAAGCCCCGCCGGCAGTCACCACATCACCCGCAGCGCCACCGGCGAATTCGCCGTAGCGATGGGCGTGCCGCGCTTCGCGCCGGAGGATGTGCCGCTGGTCGGCTTTCCGCGCGCGCGCGACGAGTATGTGCTGCCGCTGCAGGGCGGCAGCGTGCGTTTCGGCGCGGTGTCGATGGGCAACCCGCACGCGGTGCTGGAAGTGGGTCTGGTCGATGCGGCGCCGGTGGAGCGCCTGGGCCCGTTGCTGCAGCAGCATGCCTCGTTCCCGGATTCGGTCAATGTCGGCTTCGTGCAGGTGATCGACCGCGGCCACCTGCGCCTGCGCGTGTACGAGCGCGGCGTCGGCGAAACCCTGGCCTGCGGCAGCGGCGCCTGCGCGGCGGCCGCGGTGATGATGCAGCGCGGCCGGGTGGAGCGCGACGTGCGCGTCAGCCTGCCAGGCGGCGAACTGCGCGTGCAATGGCCGGAGGACACCGCACCGGTGGTGATGTCCGGGCCGGCGACGTTCGTCTTCGATGGAGAATGGATCCGATGAGCGACAGCCAGGACAAGATCGGTGCGCACGAGGTGGCGGCGTGGCTGCGGCGCCATCCCGGCTTCCTGAAACAGTTTCCCGATCTGGCGCTGACCCTGGTGGTGCCGCGCGACGACGGCCCCACCGCGTCGCTGGCCAGCTACCAGTTGGAAGTGCTGCGCGACAAGAACCGCGAACTGTCGCGGCGGCTGGCCGATCTGGCCGCCAACGCGCAGGTCAACGAACGGCTGGCGGTGCGCACCCATCAGCTCACCCTGGCGCTGATGCGCCAGCGCAGCGCCGCCGACAGCGTGCGCGCGATGGCCGCCTCGCTGCAGGAGGATTTCCAGGGCGACCTGGTCAGCATCGTGCTGCTGCAGCCCTTGCCCGGCCTGGAGCAGGCGCCGTGGCTGCAGGTGCTGGCGGCCGACGATGCGCGGCTGGCGCCGTTCCGCGATTGCCTGAAGGACGGCGAGCCGATCTGCGGCCGCCTGCAACCGGAAAAGCAGGCGCTGCTGTACGGCGAGCGCGTGGACGAGGTGCAATCCACCGCGCTGCTGCCGCTGCCCGGCCTGGGCCTGATCGCGGTCGGCAGCCGCGACCCGAACCGGTTCTATCCCGGCATGGGCACCTTGTTCCTGCGCATGATGGGCGAGGCGCTGGCGGTGGCGTTGCAGCGATGAGTGGGGCCGGGACTCGGGATCCGGGACCCGGGACCCGGGACAACGCCGGAATCGGCGCTGCCGATCACCAGGCAGGGCAGGGCACTGCTGTTACCGCAAGCGAGGCCACGTCTTCCGGGTCCCGGGTCCCGGGTCCCGAGTCCCGGTTCCTTTCCTACCTGCAGGTCGAACGGCGCATGTCCGCGCATACGCTGGACGCGTACCGCCGCGACCTGGCGGCGCTGGAAGCGTGGGTGGCCGCCAACCTGCTCGGCGAACCCGCCACGCTGGATGCCGCGCAATTGCGCAACTTCATTGCCGCCGAGCACCGCCGCGGACTGTCGCCCAAGAGCCTGCAGCGGCGGTTGTCTGCATGCCGCAGCTTCTATGCGTGGCTGCTCAAGCACGGCCACATCGCCACCAGCCCGGCCGCGGCACTGCGCGCGCCGAAGGCGCCACGCAAACTGCCGCAGGTGCTCGACGCCGACGAAGCGGTGCGCCTGGTCGAAGTGCCGACCGACGCGCCGCTGGGCCTGCGCGACCGCGCGCTGCTGGAGCTGTTCTATTCGTCCGGCCTGCGCCTGAGCGAACTGTGCGCGCTGCGCTGGCGCGATCTCGATTTCGTCGCCGGCATGGTCAGCGTGCTGGGCAAGGGCAACAAGCAGCGGCTGGTGCCAGTCGGCTCGCACGCGCGCGCCGCCCTGCTGGCGTGGCGCGAGGAAAGCCGGGGCGAGGCCGCCGCGCCGGTGTTCCCAGGCCGCGGCGGGGCGCCGATCGGCGCGCGCGCGGTGCAGATCCGCATCAAGCAACTGGCCGGGCGCCAGGGCCTGTTCAAGCACGTGCATCCGCACATGCTGCGGCACAGTTTCGCCAGCCACATCCTGGAATCCTCCGGCGACCTGCGCGGCGTGCAGGAACTGCTCGGCCATGCCGACATCGCCACCACGCAGATCTACACGCATCTGGACTTCCAGCACCTGGCCAAGGTCTACGACGCATCGCACCCGCGGGCCAAGCGCAAGTCCTGACTGGGTGATCGCGGCCGACACGGCCGCTGTCGTTCCACGCTTGTTCTGGATCAAGGCGCGCCGGCGCAGACCGGACGACACTGCCCTCCCATGTCGCGAGGGCCCACCGATGGCCAACCCTTTTCCGCTGGCGCCGCGCCATCCCGAACGGCTGTGCTGGGGCTGCGACCGTGATTGCGCGGCACACGAACTGGGCTGCGGCAACGGTGCCGGACGCACCCTGCACCCGCTCGAGACCGAGGGCGAGGACTGGTACGTCGCGTGGGGCATCTCTGCCGATCCGGCACGGCCGGCGCATGTCCGACTCGGCGATGACCCGTCCGCTCACGGCGACGCTTGAACCGCGCGCCGCCAGCCCCCACACCTGAGTCATCGCTCCGGAGGCCGCATGGATCCCAGTCAGAACCCCAATGTTTTCCACGCCACCACGATTCTGTCGGTGCGCCGCGATGGTCGCGTCGCCGTGGCCGGCGATGGCCAGGTGACCCTGGGCCACACCGTGATGAAGGGCAATGCGCGCAAGGTGCGCCGGCTCGGCCGCGAGGGCCAGGTGCTGGCCGGATTCGCCGGCGCCGCCGCCGATGCATTCACCCTGTTCGAACTGTTCGAGGCCAAGCTGGAGAAGCACGGCCAGCTGACCCGCGCCGCGGTGGAGCTGGCCAAGGATTGGCGCACCGAGCGCCGCCTCGGCAAGCTCGAGGCGCTGCTGGCGGTGGCCGACAAGGAAACCTCGCTGATCATCAGCGGCACCGGCGATGTGATCGAACCGGAGGACGGCATCATCGCCATCGGCTCCGGCGGTTCCTACGCCCTGTCGGCGGCGCGCGCGCTGCTCGGCCATACCACGCTGGACGCGCGCACCATCGCCGTCGAAGCGCTGAACATCGCCGGCGACATCTGCATCTACACCAATCGCAACGTGGTGGTCGAAGAGCTGTGATTCGGGAGTCGGGATTGGGGATTCGCGAAAGCGCTCCTTTCCCTGTGCCCGCACACGCATCGATCTTTCCTCCTCCGCTCTTACGAATCCCCAATCCCCAATGCCAAATCCCGATACCTCCACCATGACCCCGCGCGAGATCGTGCAGGAGCTGGACCGCCACATCGTCGGCCAGCACGAGGCCAAGCGCGCGGTGGCGATCGCGCTGCGCAACCGCTGGCGGCGCATGCAGTTGCCCGACGCGCTGCGCAACGAAGTGATGCCGAAGAACATCCTGATGATCGGCCCCACCGGCGTCGGCAAGACCGAGATCGCGCGGCGCCTGGCGACGCTGGCCAATGCGCCCTTCGTCAAGGTCGAGGCGACCCGCTTCACCGAGGTCGGCTACGTCGGCAAGGACGTGGAGCAGATCGTGCGCGACCTGGCCGATACCGCGGTCAAGCTGTACCGCGAGCAGGCCAAGACCCGCGTGCGCACGCAGGCCGAGGAGCGCGCCGAAGACCGCATCCTCGATGCGCTGCTGCCGCGGCGCAGCGCCGGCATCGGCTTCGATCCGGAAGCCGCGCGCAACGAGCCTTCGGCGCAGGACAGCGACACCCGCAGCAAGTTCCGCCGCATGCTGCGCGCCGGCGAACTGGACGAGCGCGAGATCGAACTGGATGTCGCGGTCAACGTCAGCATGGACATCATGACCCCGCCGGGCATGGAGGAAATGGGCCAGCAGTTGCGGCAGATGTTCTCCAACCTGGGTGGCGGCAAGTCGCAGTCGCGCAAGCTGACCATCAAGGCCGCGCGTCCGCTGCTGATCGAGGAAGAGGCCGGCAAGCTGGTCAACGAGGACGACGTGCGCGCCGCGGCGATCGAGGCCTGCGAACAGCACGGTATCGTGTTCATCGACGAGATCGACAAGGTGGCCAAGCGCAGCGAGGCCGGCGCCACCGGCGGCGACGTCTCGCGCGAAGGCGTGCAGCGCGATCTGCTGCCGCTGGTGGAAGGCTCCAACGTCAGCACCAAGTACGGCACGGTCAAGACCGACCACATCCTGTTCATCGCCTCCGGCGCGTTCCACCTGGCCAAGCCCAGGGATCTGATCCCGGAGCTGCAGGGCCGCTTCCCGATCCGGGTGGAACTGTCGGCGCTGTCGAAGGACGACTTCATCCGCATCCTCACCGAACCGAAGGCGGCGCTGACCAAGCAGTACGAGGCGCTGTTGCTGACCGAGGGCGTGAGCCTGCGCTTCACCGACGACGCCATCGCACGCCTGGCGGAGATCGCGTTCCTGGTCAACGAGCGCCAGGAGAACATCGGCGCGCGGCGGCTGCACACCGTGCTCGAGCGCCTGCTCGACACGCTGAGCTACGAAGCCCCGGACCGCGACGGGCAGAGCGTCACCGTGGACGCGGCCTACGTCGATGCGCACCTGGGCGAGCTGGTGCAGGATCCGGATCTGAGCCGGTACATCCTGTAAGACCTGGTGCGATCCACCTCGGCAGGCGCGTTGCCCGCGCCTGCCGCCGTGCACCTTGGCCCTACGTCACGCCTACGTCGCGCGCGGCGTAGGAGCGGCTTCAGCCGCGACCGGGCTTTCCCGGAAACGCCTCGTCGCGGCTGAAGCCGCTCCTACGAGAGCGTGCGTGCCGCGATCATTGCGCTTGCGCGCTCGCCCTCGATGCGTCGATGGGCTCCCGGAGATGCATGTCCCCGCTGTAGGAGCGGCTTCAGCCGCGACCGGGCTTTCCATGGAAGGCCTCATCGCGGCTGAAGCCGCTCCTACGAGACGTGGCAGCTCCGCTTACGCTGCACGCACCCGGCGCGAACTCAATACAGCGGCGTGCCCGCCTTGTACGCGGCCACGAACGACTGCCAGTCCAGTTGCACCTGCGCTGCGTAGTCGAACGCGAACTGGCGCAGTTCCGATTTCAGGCCGCTCTTGCTGCTGGCCGCCTGGTCGATCTGCTTGTCGATGCTGTAGGGCACCACGTTCGGGTCGTAGTCCTGGTCGGCCAGCGCATGCGCCGAGGCCAGGGCCTGACCCAGGTAGGTGGCGGCGGTGGCGAGCTTGCCGGCGCTGTCCAGCGCGGTCGGGTCCAGGTCCTGTTGGAACGGGGATTTCTCGTGCACGTAGAACGGGGTGCCGTTGACGCTGGCGTAGCCGACCAGCACGTCGGCGTCGATGGTCTGCGCCTTGGCGGTGCGCGCCACCCGCGCGCCCTCGTTGTTGTCGTAGGTCGAGGCCGGCATCTGCGACGGCGCGGCCACGGCGACCACGCTGGCCGCTTCCTGCTTCCACTCCAGGATCACGTCGTCGCTGGTCGACGTGCTCGGGCCTTCGATCAGCACGTACAGGCGCAGGCGGCCGAGGCTGCCGGTGCCCGAGCCCAGCTTCTGGCGCACATCCTTGATGCTGTAGTAACTGGCCGCATAGCGCTTGGACGCGGCGATCGAGCCGATGTAGCCGTTCATCGCCGCGGCCACCGCCGAGGCGGTGCCGGCGTCCACCGCGACCAGGTTGTCCAGGTTCTGGAACTGGCGCTTGCCGCCGTTGACCACCGTGTATTTGGACAGCAGGCTGCTGCGGCTCTTGCCGTCGGCGCTGTCGATGATCTTGGCCACCGCGCCGCTGGTGTTGCGCTTGCTCAGCTGGAAGCTTTCTTCGGCGTCGCTGCCGCGGAAATCGGCGATCTTGTCCAGGTAGGCGCCGACCATGGTGTCGATGGCGTCGCCGATGTCGCTGTCGGACAGGCCGTTGTCGCGCCCGGCCAGGACCATGCTCGCGGCCAGCCGGCGCAGGTCCCACACGTACTGGCCGAGGTGGCCTTCGTCGAAGTCGGCGACCTTGAACACCGCCTTGCCGCTGCTGTCGCGCGCCGCATCGAAGTTGCCGATGTGGGTGTCGCCGCCGAGCCAGGTGTAGCCGGTCTGCGGCGAGGTCCACAACGAACCCGGCAGGGTCGTCATGTCCTGGTAGAAAATATGGTCGGTGCCGCGGTAGAAGGCGTAGGCGCCGGTGGCCATGGTCGCCATCTTGGTGTCCAACTCGGCGCGCTGCGCGGCGTAGGGATGGTTGTAGTCGTGGATCTGCTGCACCACCCAGGCGTCGCGCTTGCTCGCCGCGGTCGCGCATCCGGCGCAGGCGGCGAGGGTCAGGCCGATCAGCAGCAACTGCGGCAGGCGGGTGGACATCGCAGGTCTCCAGGCGCGAACGAGGGAGCCGGCAGTCGATCACGCCTGCATTGCACGCAGATGAACCTAGAAGTAGCGCAGCCAGCCCAGGTCGCGGCGCCGCGCCTTCAGCCGCGCGAACGCGGCGGTGGGCCAGTACAGGGCCAGGCCCAGCAAGGCGGCGATCGCCCACAGCGCGGCCACGCTGTCCACGCCGAACAGGTCGCCCTGGTTGGCGCCCCACAGCGCCAGCGCGGCCAGGTAGGCGAGCTTCAGCACGTACAGGTGCAGCAGATAGAAGAACATCGGCGCCGCGCCGATCGTCGCCAGCGGCGCCAGGGTGCGGGCCACGGCGGGGTGCTCGTACAGGCGCAGCAACAGCAGACCCACGCCCAGGGTCAGCAGCAGGAACTGCAGCGACGGTGGGTACTTGGTGACGTTGAAGAAGCTCATCGCGGTATGCGCGAGGTCGTCCTGCGCCTGCCAGGGCGCATCGCCGTAGCCGTTGTGCCAGCGCAACAGGTGAAAGCCGGCCAGCGCGCCCAGCCCCCAGGCCAGCAGGCGCTGCTGGCGTTGCGCCGGCTCGGCGGCGGCGCCGTACCAGGGGCCGGCGGCGTAGCCGAGCGCGATCACCCCGATCCACGGCAGCACCGGGTAGGAGGTGCGCAGACGCAGCTCGCCCAACTCCAGCCAGCGCCGGTCGTGCAGCACCGCCCAGGCGGCCGCGAGCGGGCCGTCGCCCTGCACCTGCACATCGTCCAGCAGGTGGTGGCCGGCGACCAGGGCCGCGCCGAGCAGGGCCAGCGCCGGCCGCGGCAGCCACAGCAGTGCGGCCAGCGCGAGCATGCTCAGGCCGATCGCCCAGATCACCTGCAGGTACAGCGCCTGCGGCGGAAAGGCGCCGCTCCAGGCCAGGTTGACCAGGGTCAGCTCCAGCGCGATCAGGAACAGGCCGCGCTTGAGCAGGAAGCGGGCGGCCGCCGCGCGCCCGTCGGCCTGCCGGGACGCATACAGCCAGGCCGACAGGCCGGTGAGGAACACGAACACCGGCGCACACAGGTGGGCGAGGGTGCGCGCGACGAACAGCGCCGGCGCCGTGCCTTCCACCTCCATCGGGTCGCCGACCGGGTGGTGCAGGTAGAAGGTCTCGCGCACGTGGTCGAGCAGCATCAGCAGCATCACCGTGCCGCGCAGCAGGTCGATCGAGGCCAGTCGCGCGGCGGGCGTCGCGGGAACGGCGAGGGAGGCGGGCGAAGCGAGGGCAACGGACGGCATGCGGTGCGATCGGTGTCGATTTTGAAACAATATAACACTCGAGCGGCAGGACCCTTCCCGCCGCTGCTGGCGCTGGGGTACTCAGGCTTGGCCGCGCCGGGGTGCCGGCGCGGCGGCGGCGAGGGGTGGGCGGGGCAAGCCGGCGCGCCAGGTCGGCGTCGCTCGGCATGGCCTGGTGTCGGCCCGTGGGCGCGTCGGCGGGCGTCCTGCCTGGTGCGCCGAGCGCGGCGCCCGCGGCGGACCGCTCAGTCCTCGCCGATGTCCTCGTTCCACACGTCCGGGTGCGCGGCGATGAAGCCGCCGAGCAGATCGATGCACTCCTGGCTGTGCAGGTCGATGACCTCCACGCCGCTCTCGCGCAGCCAGTCGATGCCGCCCTGGAAGGTGACCGATTCGCCGACCACCACGGTGCCGATGTTGAACTGCCGCACCAGGCCGCTGCAGTACCAGCACGGCGCCAGGGTGGTGACCATGATGGTGTCCTTGTAACGGCGCTGGCGTCCGGCCTTGCGGAAGGCGTCGGTCTCGCCGTGCACGGACGGGTCGCCTTCCTGCACGCGGCGGTTGTGGCCGCAGCCGAGCAGGCGGCCGTCGCGGTGGTACAGGGCCGCGCCGATCGGGATGCCGCCCTCGGCCAGGCCCTGGCGGGCTTCGGCGATGGCGGTGTCGAGCAGGGCGCGGTAGTCGGGCGTGGTCAGCATGGCATGGCCTGGGGGAGCGGGAGTCTGACCGCAGTCTGGCGCAGGCGGCCGGCGGCTGTCATCCCGGGCGCCGCTTCACCGGCACGGAGCGGCCGGCAGTGCGATAATCCCGGCATGAGCGAATCCCCCTACAAATCCGGCACCACCCATTTCGGCTTCCGCGACGTCGCCGCCAAGGACAAGCAGAAGCTGGTCGGCGAGGTCTTCACTTCGGTCGCCGGCAACTACGACCTGATGAACGACCTGATGAGCATGGGCATCCATCGGGTCTGGAAGCGCTATTTCGTCGCCACCGCGCAGGTCAAGCCGGGCGACCGCGTGCTCGACCTGGCCGGCGGCACCGGCGACATCGCCGCGTTGCTGAAGGACCGGGTCGGCGCCGACGGCGAGATCGTGCTGGGCGACATCAACGCCGGCATGCTCTCGGTGGGCCGCGACCGCCTCACCAACCGCGGCCTGGTCGCGGGCCTGGACTACGTGCAGTGCAACGCCGAGGCGCTGCCGTTCCCGGACCAGAGCTTCGACCTGGTGACCATCGCCTTCGGCCTGCGCAACGTCACCGACAAGGACGCCGCGCTGCGCGAGATGTACCGCGTGCTCAAGGTCGGCGGCCAGGCGCGGGTGCTGGAGTTCTCCGAAGTCACCGCCGACTGGTTCAAGCCGCTGTACGACTTCCATTCGTTCAAGGTGCTGCCGCGCCTGGGCCAACTGTTCGCCAAGGACGCCGACAGCTACCAGTACCTGGCCGAGAGCATCCGCAAGCATCCGCCGCAGGACGCGCTGAAGGCGATGATGGAAGAGGCCCGCTTCGCCCGCAGCCACTACAAGAATCTCACCGGCGGGATCGTGGCGATCCACTCGGGCTATAAGATCTGAGAAGCCGGGAATTGGGAATCGGGATTCGGGAATCGCAAAAACCGGCGATCGGTGGCTGACTGATCGCGGGGCTGTGTGGTTCTTGTGGGAGGGACTTCAGTCCCGACGCGCGGTCCGGCGGTGCCGGTGCAAGTATCCGCCGCAGGACGCGAAGGCAAGGATGGAAGCAGCCGGCTTCGCCCGCAACCACTACAGGAACCTTGCCGGCGGCATCGTGGCGATCCGCTCGGCGACAGGGTCTGAGTGGAGCCGGGATTGGGGATTGAAGATTCGGGATTCGTCAGCGCGCCGGCTGTTCGCTGCTGCGAATCCCCAATCCCCAATCCCCGCTTTGATCGTCAGCGCGCCGCACTGCCGTTGCGAATCCCCACTCCCGAATCCCCAATCCCAGCCTTCCGGTAAACTTCGGGTTTTCCCGAACCGGTGCTGTCCGCCATGCGTTCCCCGTTCCTGTTGTTGTCCCTGGCCGCGGTGATCGCGTCCGGGTGTTCCCGTGAAGCGTCCGCGCCCGATGCGGCCGCCACTGCCGCCAAGCCGGCACCCGCCGCGGCCAAGCCGGCCGACCGCAGCCACGACGAGACCTCCTACGCCGAGCCGTCCAAGGTCGTGATCAAGGATCTGGCGCTGGATCTGAAGCTGGATTTCGACAGCAAGCAGATCGGCGGCACCGCCACCTACACGCTGGACTGGAAGGACAAGGGCGCCAAGCAACTGGTGCTGGATACCCGCGACCTGACCATCGAGAAGGTGCAGGCCGACGACGGCAAGGGCCAGCAGGCGCCGCTGCAGTACGCGCTGGCGCCGGCCGACAAGATCTACGGCAGCAAGCTGACCATCGAGGCGCCGACGCAGCCGCAGACGATCAGCATCACCTACCACACCGCGCCGACCGCCTCGGGCTTGCAGTGGCTGGAGCCGTCGATGACCGAGGGCAAGAAGCTGCCCTTCATGTTCAGCCAGTCGCAGGCGATCCACGCGCGTTCGTGGGTGCCGTTGCAGGACACGCCGAGCGTGCGCTTCACCTACAGCGCGCACGTGGTCTCGCGTCCGGACGTGATGGTGCTGATGAGCGCCGACAACGATCCCAAGGCGGTGCGCAACGGCGACTACCGCTTCAAGATGCCGCAGCCGATCCCGTCCTATCTGCTGGCGATCGCCGCCGGCGACCTGGTGTTCAAGCCGATCTCGGCGCGCTCGGGCGTGTGGGCCGAGCCGGCGATGGTCGACAAGGCGGCCAAGGAGTTCGAGGACACCGAGAAGATGATCGTGGCCGCGGAGACGCTGTACGGTCCGTACCGCTGGGGCCGCTACGACATGCTGGTGCTGCCGCCGTCGTTCCCGTTCGGCGGCATGGAGAATCCGCGCCTGACCTTTGCCACGCCGACGGTGATCGTCGGCGACAAGTCGCTGGTGTCGCTGATCGCGCACGAGCTGGCGCATAGCTGGTCTGGCAACCTGGTGACCAACGCCAGCTGGAAGGACATCTGGCTCAACGAGGGCTTCACCACCTACGTGCAGGCGCGCATCACCGAGGCGCTGTACGGCCCCGAAGCGGCGGAGATGGAGCGCGAGATCGACCAGACCGACCTGCTCGCCGAACTGAAGGGCATGAGCCCGGCCGACCAGGCGCTGGCGCTGCCGGCGCTGACCGAGCGCGATCCGGACGAGGCGCTGAGCCAGGTCGCCTACGTCAAGGGCGCATGGTTCCTGCAGTTCCTGGAACAGCGCTTCGGCCGCGACACCTTCGATCCGTTCCTGCGCGGCTGGTTCGACGACCACGCGTTCCAGAGCGCGAATACCGACCAGTTCGTCGAGTACCTGAAGACCCACCTGCTGCCGAAGAAGCCGAACGCGGTGACGGCGCAGGAACTGCATGCGTGGCTGGACGAGCCGGGCATTCCGGCGTTCGCGCAGAAGGCGCGTTCGCGCAACTTCGCCATGGTGGACACCGCGCGCATCGCCTGGACCGGCAGCGGCACGTTGCCGGGCAAGCAGGTGACCGATGCCTGGAGCACCCAGGAATGGACGCGCTTCCTCAGCGGCCTGGGCGAGAAGCTGACCCCGGCGCAGCTCAAGCAGCTCGACGACGCCTACCACTTCACCGGCACCGCCAACGGCGAGATCGCCATGCGCTGGTATCCGCTGGCGATCCGCAGCGGCTACGTGGACGCGCGTCCGGCCGCCGGCGAGTTCATCGCCCGCGTCGGCCGCCGCAAGCTGATCCTGCCGATCTACGCCGAATTGGTGAAGACCCCGGACGGGCTGGCCTTCGCCGAAGAGGTGTTCGCCAAGGCCAAGCCCGGCTACCACCCGATCACCACGGTGTCGGTGCAGGACATGCTGGACAAGGCCAAGGCCGGCAGCACCGCGCACTGACGCGCGTCGCCTGCGAAAGACCGCGCACACGGCGCCGGGAGCACTCCCGGCGCCGTGTGCGTTTGTGCGGCCTGCGTGTTGCGGCGATCGCGTCGCGCGGGGCGGGTGCGATGGTTGCGGCGGCATGGCCGCGCCTGCGTTGCGGGACGTCGTCATCCGCAGCGTCGCATGCGCCGCCGGCATGAGGCGCGCGCATGTGCATTGCCGCCTTAACGGATTCCACACGCAGCGCCGTCGATCAGCACGACCCGCTGCCACGCATTCGCGATATCCTCGGCAGTTCTGATGGTCCTCGGCCCATGCGCGCATGACATCGTTCGCCACCGCCGCCCCGGTCTCCGCTGCAAGCGCCAGTGCCATGGCAGGTCGTTGCCGGCGCCGATGCGAGCAGGCCGGCCTGCGCCTCCCGAAGGGCTGCTGAGATGACCGACGCGCCCGTCCTGTCCGGTTCCTTGCTGGACGCATTGCCCGATGCCCGCGGTGGCGAAATCTTCACCGAACTGCTCCGGCGCTCCGGTTGCCGCGTCGAGCGCATCGTCTCGCACGGGCAGACCACGCCGCAGGATGCGCCCTATGTGCAGGCGCACGACGAATGGGTGCTGCTGCTGCGCGGTCGCGCGCGGGTGGCGCTGTGCGGGCGCGAGGTCGCGCTGGCGCCTGGCGACCATCTGTTCATTCCGGCCGATACGCCGCATTGGGTGACCTTCACCGATCCCGGGCAGCCGACCGTGTGGCTGGCCCTCCATCTCGGCGAAGCCGACG
Source organism: Xanthomonas protegens (assembly GCF_038442435.1). NCBI lineage: Bacteria > Pseudomonadati > Pseudomonadota > Gammaproteobacteria > Lysobacterales > Lysobacteraceae > Xanthomonas > Xanthomonas protegens. The sequence goes on from NZ_JAQJCQ010000018.1 coordinate 53,925, forward strand.
TGGTGGCGTGAGCGCATGACCGGCCTGCGCGCTCCGGTGTCCCCATGGTGATGGCGACCCTGGTCTTGATGATGCTGTTGCTGCTGGCTGGCGCCCTGGCGTTGCTGGTGTCGCTGCTGTGCGTGGCGCTCGTGGCGATGCCGATCGGGGCGCTGCTGGTGCTGCGCGATCCGTTCCTGCTGGTGCGCCTGGAGAGCCTGCGCCAGCGTCGCGGCAGCGGGCTGCAGCGGCGCCAGTCGCAGGTCGCCGGGCATACCTGGACCTATCTGGTGCGCACGGCGGCCGATCCCGCCGCGCCGACCCTGCTGCTGGTGCATGGCTTCACCGGCAGCAAGGAGAATTGGCTGCCGCTGGCGCGCGCGCTGGGCACGCGCTATCACCTGGTGATTCCGGATCTGCCCGGCTGGGCCGAGAGCCAGCGCATCGCCGGGCAGGACTACGGCTTCGTGGCGCAGGCCGAGCGCGTGGCCGCGTTCGCCATGCAGTGCGCACGCCGTGCGGGCAGCGAATGCGTGCTGCTCGGGCATTCGATGGGCGGCGGCATCGCGGCGCTGGCCGCGGCGCGCCATCCGGCGGTGTTCGACCGGGTCGGCCTGTTCAACGCCGCCGGCGTGCGCTTCGCCGACAACGCGTTCGGCCAGGCGGTGCTGGACGGGCACAATCCGTTCGCGGTGCACGATGCGGCGTCGTTGCGGCGCTACATCGACACCGTGTTCCTGCTTGAGCGCGCCAAGCCGCGCATCCCGCGCTGGGCGGTGCCGGCGGTGGTGGCCTGGCGCCGCCGCGAGGCCGCGTTCGAGCAGCAGGTGCTGGCGCGCATCGGCCGCGGCGAGGAGGCGTTCCTGCCGTTCGAGGAAGCCGCGCGCATCCGCCAGCCGGCGCTGCTGCTGAACTGCGTGCAGGATGCGGTGATCGACGCCAGCGCGCTGGCGCTGTACGCGCAACGCCTGCCGCAGGCGATCCAGGTGCTGCTGGACGGCAGCGGCCACATGTCCATCGTCGAGAAGCCCGCCGAGGTCGCGCAGGCCATCGACACCCTGATCCAACGAGGAACCCCACGATGAAACGCATCCTGCTCGGCGCACTGTGCGCCGTCGCCCTGGCCGCTTGCGGCGATCACGAGGCCGAGCGCAAGGCGCAGGCCGCGGCCGAAGCGCAGGCCAAGGCGCAGGCCGCCGACGACCTGGCCAAGCAGTACGACGCCGCGGTGAAGTCCGGCAACTGGGACCTGGCACGGATCCATGGCGCGGCGCTGCTGCAGCAGTACCCCGGCTCGGACGCGGCCGAACGCATCCAGCCCGGCTACGCCGAGGTCAAGGCCAAGGGCGAGGCGGCGCGCGAGCTGCGGCGCATGCAGGCGGCCTGGCAGTACTCGCAGGTGCCGGCCGGCAAGGGCGTGCAGCGCTCGGCGATGCTGTACAGCCGCGACAAGGTCGATGTGGACGGCAGCGGACCCAAGCCGGTGCAACTGGTGTTCCGCGACCATCCGGAATGGAAGCGCAGCGCCTACCTGGTGCTGCAGTCCGGCGATTTCCGCTGCGCCGGCGGCTGCAAGGTGGAACTGAAGGCCGACGACGCGCCGCCGCGCGCGGCCGCGGCCTGGCGGCCCAAGACCGACGAGGCCATCGCCATGTTCATCAGCGACGACAAGGCGCTGTGGAAGCTGGCGCGCAAGACCACGGTGCTGCAGATCACCTTCCCGGTGAAGGCCGGCGGCACCCGCACCGCGGTGTTCGAGACCGGCGGGCTGGATGGCGCGCAGATGCCGGGCTGGGATTGAGCGCGATGCACGCCGCCACGCCACCGCCGGCCGAGGCGCTGTGCCAGGTGCGCCACTGGGTGTTCGACATGGACGGCACCCTGACCCGCGCCGTGCACGATTTCGCGCTGATCCGCCGCGAACTGCAGATCCCGCCGCAGGCCGACATCCTGCAGCATCTGGCGGCGCTGCCGGACGCGCAGCGCGTCAGCAAGCACGCCTGGCTGCTGGAGCACGAGCGCGTGCTGGCCCAGGAGGCCACCGCGGCCAACGGCGCGCCGGCGCTGCTGCGCACCCTGCACGCGGCCGATTGCCGGCTGGCGGTGCTCACCCGCAACGCGCGCGAACTGGCGCAGCTGACCCTGGAAGAGATCGAGGTCGACGACCTGTTCGAGGACGTCACCATCCTCGGTCGCGACGAGGCGCCGCCCAAGCCGCATCCCGGCGGCCTGCTGCAGTTGGCCGAGCACTGGGGCGTGGCGCCGCAGGCGCTGGCGATGGTCGGCGACCACGCCTACGACCTGCAGTGCGGGCGCCATGCCGGCGCCACCACCGTGCTGCTGCATCCGGCCAATCCCTGGCCGGCGCTGGCCGACCTGCATTTCGCCGATTGCGCGGCGCTGCTGGCGTGGTGGCAGGACCACGTCGGGCCGCAGTCGCACTGATTGCTGCGCTGCGGCGGCTTGACCGCCGCAGCGCGCCGGACCGCTTCTCCCGTAGCGAGATCGGTGCAGGCGTGCCGGATACGCGCTCCCCGTGGCGCGTCCCACCGTGTGCATGCGTGTGCACCAGCGTGGCAAGCGCGCCGATGGCGCAGGGTGTGCCACCGGCGCATGTGCTCACACTGCGCCACGCGCGATGCAACCGCTTGGCACAAAGTGTCACGTTCCCGAGACGGCTTCGGCGGTGCTGATGCGCGTCTCCGCGACGACAACCGACGTCGTGATCCGTACGTCAAGGGATGCTGCATCGCAGCGCTGCGATGGCATGGACGTTGCTCGTATACACCCACGCTTCAGGTTCCGTGGCACACGCCGACAGAGGTGACGTGGCGCGGCTCTTCAACGAGGGGAGTAGAACGATGCACAGTCATTCACGTCGTACCCACGCTTGTACGTTGCTCGCGCTGGCCACCGCGTTGGCGCTGGCCGGTTGCAAGAAGCAGGAAGAGGCTCCGGCGCCGGCCGCTCCGGCCGCCGCACAGCAGCCGCCGGCCGCCGCGCCGGCCGCGGTCGCCGATACCGACAGCGAGTTCGCCAGCAATGCCGCCAACCCGGACAACTGGGGCGGCATCGGCCGCGACTTCGGCCTGACCCGGCACAGCCCGCTGGCCGAGATCAACCGCGACAACGTCAAGAATCTGAAGATGTCGTGGGAGATGAAGACCGACGCCACCCGCGGCCACGAAGGCCAGCCGCTGGTGGTGGGCGGCACCATGTACATGGTCAGTGCCTATCCGAACAATGTGTTCGCGATCGACCTGTCGCAGGAAGACGGCGGCAAGGTGCTGTGGAAGTACACCCCGCAGCAGGACGAGCGCGCCGTCGCGGTGGCCTGCTGCGACACGGTCAACCGTGGCGCGTCCTACGCCGACGGCAAGGTGGTGTTCGGCAGCCTCAGCGGCGACGTGATCGCACTCGATGCCAAGACCGGCAAGGAAGTGTGGAAGCAGAAGCTCGCCTATCCCGAGAAGGGCGAGACCATCACCATGGCCCCGATCATCGCCGACGGCAAGGTGGTGGCCGGCATCAGCGGCAACGAGTTCGGCGTGCGCGGGCGCGTCGCCGCGTACGCGCTGGCCGACGGCAAGCAGGCCTGGTCCTGCGAAGCCACCGGCACCGACAAGGACATCTGCCTCGGCCCGGACTTCAACAAGGCCAATCCGCAGCACGGCCAGCTCGGCGACCTCGGCGAGAAGACCTATCCCGACGAAGGCTGGAAGCGTGGCGGCGGCGCGGCCTGGGGCTGGTACAGCTACGACCCGAAACTCAAGCTGGTCTACTACGGCACCGGCAATCCCGGCCTGTGGAGCCCGTCGTACCGCTGCGGCAAGACCACGCAGAAGGAATGCGACAGCGGCGAGTACGACAACAAGTGGTCGATGACCCTGTTCGCGCGCAAGATCGACACCGGCGAAGCGGTGTGGGGCTACCAGAAGACCCCGTTCGACCAGTGGGACTACGACGGCATCAACGAGCCGATCCTGGTCGACCTGACCATCGACGGCAAGCAGGTGCCCTCGGTGGTGCAGTTCGACCGCAACGGCTTTGCCTACGTGCTCGACCGCCGCGACGGCACGCTGCTGCGCGCCAACAAGTTCGTGCCGGCCAACTGGGCCGAGCGCATCGACATGAAGACCGGGCGCCCGGTCAAGGTCGCGGCCCATTCGCCGCTGGAACGCGGCCGCAAGGTCGAGGCGTTCCCGTCGGCGATGGGCGGCAAGGACCAGCAGCCGTGCTCGGTGGATCCGGCAAACTCGGCGGTGTTCTTCTGCGGCACCAACAACTGGCACATGGAGCTGGACCCGCAGGAGCGCGGCAACACCATGATGGGCCTGCCGTACGTGTTCGCCAACGTGATGATGAAGCCGAACGAGCCGGGCGCACTGGGCATCGTCAAGGCGTTCGACGTGGTCGAAGGCAAGTCCAAGTGGGAGATCAAGGAGAAGTTCCCGGTGTGGAGCGGCACCCTGGTCACCGACGGCGGACTGGTGTTCTACGGCACGCTGGACGGCTGGTTCCGCGCCGTGGACAAGGACACCGGCAAGAAGCTGTGGGAGACCAAGCTGCCCTCGGGCATCATCGGCAACCCGATCGCCTACAAGGCCAACGGCCACCAGTACGTGGCGGTGTTCTCGGGCATCGGCGGCTGGATCGGCCTGCCCGTCGCCGCCGGCCTGGATCCGGGCGATCCGTACGGCGCGCTGGGTGCCGCGGGCCTTGCCTTCAGCAACGGCTTCGACAAGATCCCGTTGGGCGGCATGGTGCACACCTTCCGCATCGATGGCGCCGGCAAGACCGTCACGCCCACCACGACCGCCACCGCGGCCGCCGGTGGCGGTGGTAGCGCGGCGGTCGCCGCCAAGACGGTGCGATGAGCCGGCGGCGCCGCGTCCACGGTGCGAGCGGGGGCCGCATGGCGCCTCGCTCGTGGCGACTGCCTGTGGGCGCGCGCGCCGTGTTGCTGTTGTGCAGCCTCGGACTCGTCGCCGCAGGCTGCACGCGCGAGCCGTCGTCCGCGACGGCTCGCGCTTCTGCTGCCCCAGCCGCCACTGCGGCGCCGGCCGCCAAGCTGCCGGCCGATGCGCCGGTGCTGCGGGTCTGCGCCGATCCCGGCAACATGCCGTTGTCCGATCGCGCAGGCGAGGGGTTCCAGAACAAGATCGCCCAGGTGGTGGCCGCGGAACTGGGCCGGCGCCTGGAGTACGAATGGCGCAGCTACTACCAGCGCGGCCTGGCGCGCAGCACGATCAACGCCGGGCGTTGCGACGTGCTGATGGACATGAACAGCGATTTCGAGATGGGCCTGGCCACGCGCCCGCTGTACCGCTCCACCTATGTGCTGGTCACCCGCAAGGGCCTGGACCTGCGTCCGGCCTCGCTGGACGATCCGGCGTTGAAGACACTCAAGGTCGGTGTGTTCCAGAGCTCGCCGGCGCGGCAGGCGCTGTTCGACCATGGCGTGCAGGGCGAAGTGCAGTACCTGTTCTACGATTCGGCCAGCGCGCCGCAGGAGCATCCCGGCAAGCTCGCCGAGCAGGTCGCCGCCGGCAAGCTCGATGCCGCCGAATCCTGGGGCCCGGTGGCCGGCTACTACGCCGCGCGCGGCGGCCTCGGCGTGGTGCCTTTGAACGTCATCGACAACGAGGTGCTGGAGTATTCGATGGCGTGGGCGGTGTCGCGCAAGAACGCGGCATTGCGCGATGCGCTGAACGCGGCGATGCAGCGCAGCGCCGGCAAGATCGACGCGATCCTGCGCGACTACCACGTGCCGCTGGTGGCCTGCGCCGATTGCATCGTTGCCGGCAACCTGCGCTCGCACGGACCTTATGCGGTGCCCGACGACCAGGATGACACGCCGAGCGCGCAGGCCTCGTCGGACATGCTGGCGCAGTTGCAGCTGCGCATCGCCGGTGGCGCCGATCCCAACGAGGAGTTGGCGCACGCGCTGGATGCCGGCGATGGCGTGCGCGTGGCCTGGCTGCTGCGGCATGGCGCCAGCGCCGACAAACCCAACCTGCTCGGCGAGCCGCCGCTGCAGCAGGCAATCCGCAACCAGGCGCCGCTGCTGGTCGGCGAACTGCTGGCCGCTGGCGCCAAGGTCGAAAGCCGCGACAGCAATGGCTGGACGCCGTTGATGAAGGCGGCCTGGTCCAACGACGGCAAGAGCGCCGCGCAATTGCTGGCGCATGGCGCCAAGGTCGAGGCGGTGTCCACCGACGGCTGGACGCCGCTGGACCTGGCGATCTCCTACGCCGACGCCGACCTGGTGCAGGCCTTGCTCGCTGCGGGTGCCAGCGTGCGCCGTGCCAATCCGGCCGGCTTCACCCCGGTGATGTTCGCGGTGGCGCGCAACGACCCGAAGATCCTCGACCTGCTGCTCAAGCGCGGTGCCGAAGCCGACCGTGCCAACCGCGCCGGCGTCACCCCGTTGATGCTGGCCGCCGCCGCCGGGCGCGAGGACAGCGCGCGGCGCCTGCTCGCCGCCGGCGCCAGCGCCGATGCGCGCGACGCCGACGGCAAGACCCCGGCGGCGCTGGCCCAGCAACGCGGCAATGCCGAACTCGCCCACCTGTTGACGGAGGCCCAGCACCGACGCACGCAATGACCGCTTCCTGTCGTCCCGCACATGCCGCTCGCGCGGCCTGCTCTTCCCATCGTGCACTCCGCAAAGGTGTTGTCCCCATGCGTCCTGCTTCCGTCCGTCGTCGCGCCCTCTCCACGCTGCTGCCCGTGTCCCTGTTCGCCTCGCTCCTGTTGCTGGCCGCCTGCGGCAAGCAGGAGACGCCCGCCGCGCCAGCGGCCACACCCGAGCCGGCTGCGGCGCCGGCGCCTGCGCCGGCGGCGGCCGCGCCCGCCGCGGCCCCTGCCGCCGCACCGGCCCCCGCTGCGGCGGTGACGCCGATTCCGAAGGGGCCGCCGGTCAAGGTCACCCCGGAGCTGGTCGCCGAAGGCAAGGCGATCTTCAACTCCGCCGGCTGCACCGCCTGCCACGGCGGCACCGGTGGTGGCGGCATGTGCCCGCCGCTGACCAACGACATCTGGGTGTACGGCAGCGACGACGACACCTTGCGCACGCTGATCACCGAAGGGACGGCCGGCATGACCGCGCATGGCAAGACCCGGATCGGCCACGAGAAGGTGGTCGGGCAGATGCCGCCGTTCGGGCCGGTGCTCAAGCCGGGCGATACCGAGAAGCTGCTGGCCTTCATCCATTCCATCAACAAGACCGCAGGCGCCACGCAATGAGGAACGCGTTGCGCCTGTCCGCCGTCGTCGCGCTGTCGCTGTTCGCTGCCGCGTGCCAGCGCACCGCCGCGCCGACGGCGGGGGCCGATGCCGCGGCGGCCGCGCCAGCGCCTGCGGCCGCGGCGCTGGCCTACGTGCCGAATCAGCGCAGCGGCACCATTTCGGTGATCGACACCGGCAGCGACCGCGTGGTGCGCACGCTGTCGGCGCAGGGTCAGCTCGGCAAGCGCCTGCAGCAGGTGGTGCCGGGACCGGTCGGGCATCTGTACGTCATCGACGCGCAGGGGCATCGCCTGCTGGACCTGGATACCGTGCAGGACCGGGTGCTGCGCAGCGTCGACATCGGCGAGAACGCCGAAGGCGTCGCCGCGTCGCCGGACGGCCGCCAGCTGGCGGTGTGCGTGGAGGGGCAGAACCAGGTGATGCTGATCGACCCGGCCAGCTTCACCATCGGCGCGCACATCGCCACCCGCGGGCAGGCGCCGGAACACTGCGTCTACACGCCCGATGGCGCGCTGCTGCTGACCAGCAACGAAGGCTCCAACGACCTGGACGTGATCGACCTGAAGGCCGGCGCGTCCACCGGCGTCATCGCCACCAGCGGCCATCCGCGCGGCATGGCGTTCGCGCCCGACGGCAAGACGGTCTATGTGGCGCAGGAAGCGGCCAACGTGGTCGACGTGATCGACCTGGCGGCGCGCACGCGTGTGGCCAGCATTCCGGCCGGGCAGCGCACCGCCGGCATCGCCATCGCCCGCGACGGCAGCCGCGTGTACGCGTCCAATGGCGCCGGCACGGTCAGCGTGATCGATCCGGCCGCGCGCCGTGCGTTGGCGGAGATCCCGGTGGGGCAGCGGCCCTGGAACCCGGCGCTGAGCCCGGACGGCAAGAAGTTGTACGTGGCCAATGGCCGTTCCAACAGCGTCAGTGTCATCGACACGGCGGCGATGAAGGAGATCAAGCAGATCGCGGTGGGCGAGATGCCATGGGGTGTGATCGTGGCGCAGTGAGGTGAGGAGAGCGGCGCTCTCGGGCGCCGCGACGGGAGGCGGGGAGAGCCGGAATGAAGACGCGAGCCGCGGTCGCCTGGGCGGCGAACCAGCCGCTGGCCATCGAGGAAGTGGATCTGCAGCCGCCCAAGGCCGGCGAAGTGCTGGTGCGCATGGTCGCCAGCGGCATCTGCCACGGCGACGACATCGCCCTGTCCGGTGCCGATGCCGATGCGGCGTTCCCGGTGATCCTGGGCCAGGAAGGCGCCGGCGTGGTCGAGGAGGTCGGCGTCGGCGTCACCAGCGTGCGCCCGGGCGATCACGTGATCCCGCTGTACATGCCCGAGTGCGGCGTGTGCAAGTACTGCCGTTCCAACCGCACCAACCTGTGCCAGGCGATCCGAAGCACCCAGGACCGCGGGCTGATGCCCGACGGCAGCAGCCGCTTCTCGCTGCACGGACGCCCGCTGCTGCACTACATGGGCACCAGCACCTTCGCCGAGTACACCGTGCTGCCGGAAATCGCGGTGGCCAGGATCCATCCGGCCGCGCCGCTGGACAAGGTCTGCCTGCTCGGCTGCACGGTCACCACCGGCATCGGCGCCGTGCTCAACACCGCGCGGGTGCGTCCGGGCGAGAGCGTGGCGGTGTTCGGGCTCGGCGGCATCGGCCTGTCGGTGGTGCAGGGCGCGGTGATGGCGCGCGCCGAACGCATCATCGTGGTCGACATCAACCGCGACAAGTTCCCGCTGGCGCGCGCACTCGGCGCCACCGACTGCCTGGATCCGAAGGATTTCGGCGCGCCGGTGCAGCAGGTCATCGTCGACCTCACCGATGGCGGCGCCGACCACAGCTTCGCCTGCGTCGGCGACGTGCGCGCCATGCGCGCGGCACTGGAGTGCTGCCACAAGGGCTGGGGCGAAAGCATCATCCTCGGCGTGGCGCCGAGCGCGCAGGAGATCAGCACGCGGCCGCTGCAGCTGGTCACCGGCCGCGCCTGGCGCGGTAGCGCGTTCGGCGGGGTCAAGGGCCGCAGCGAGCTGCCGGCCTATGCCGAGCGCTACCTGGCCGGGGAGATCCGCATCGACGAACTCATCAGCGAAACCCTGCCACTGGACCACATCAACCGCGGCTTCGAGGCGATGCGCGCCGGCCGCGGCATCAAATCGATCGTTCTCTACTGAGCCTCAAGGAATCGGCATGCCCCATACCCCCGGACGCAGCACCCCCTCGGCGAGCCTGCTCGCGCTGGCCGTCGCCACCGCCATCGGCCTGCTCGCCGCACCGGCGCACGCGCAGACCACGGTCAATGCCGACGATGCGCAGATCACCGCGCTGGACCGGGTCGAGGTCACCGCCACGCCGATCCCCGGCACGCTGATCGATGCCGACCTGCTGCCGTACACGGTGCAGACCGCCAATGCCGACGACATCGCACGCAGCCAGGCCGGCAACCTCACCGACTTCCTGCTGCGCGAAATGAACGGCGTGGACACCAACGAAGTGCAGGGCAGTCCGTTCCAGACCGACCTGACCTTCCGCGGTTTCCGCGCGTCGGCCTTGCCCGGCGCCTCGCAGGGCGTGTCGGTGTACCTGGACGGCGTGCGCATGAACGAGCCGTTCGCCGACATCGTCAGCTGGGACATGATGCCGGAGGCGGCGATCCGCAGCGTCGCGCTGATGCCGGGTTCCAACCCGCTGTTCGGTCCCAACACGCTGGGCGGCGCGCTGGCCTTCACCACCCAGTCCGGCCTGACCGCGCCGGGCCTGCGCGCCGACCTGTCGGTGGGCAGCGGCGCGCGCAAGCGCCTGGACGCGTCCTACGGCTACGCCGGTGCCGACGGCCTGCATGCCTTCGTCGCGGCCACCGGCTTCGACGAGAACGGCTGGCGCGACGCCTCCGCCGGCCGCCTGGGGACCGTGTTCGGCAAGTTCGGGCGGCAGGGCGAGCGCACCGACTGGGACGTGTCGCTGCTGCACGGGCGCAGCCGCCTGGTCGGCAATGGCCTGCTGCCGAGCTATCGCTATACCGACGAGGGCACCGAGCCGGGGCTGTACGAGGCCGACCGCGCCGCGGTCTACACCTCGCCCGACCTGACCCGCAACCGCAACACGCTGCTCACCGGGCAGTTCGACCATCGCTTCGACGCGCGCACCGCACTGCACTTGCTCGCCTACTACCGCCAGGGGCGACGCGATACCGTCAACGGCGACATCAACGACGACTACGAAGAGTTCGTCGACGATTGCGCCGACGGTTACGCCGCCGACGGCACGCCGCTGGATGCCGGCTGCTCGGTGTCGCGCGCCGATGCCGACGCGCTGCACAGCGGCGTGCTCAACACCACGCAGATGCGCCAGCACGCCGAGGGCGTGGCACTGAACCTCAGCCACCAGGCCGGCGCGCACGCGCTGAGCATCGGCGCCACCTACGACCGCAACCGCGTGCGCTACCGCCAGTACGAGCAGGAAGCGTTCGTGCAGGACGACCGCTCGGTGGTCGCCGATCCGGACGAGGAGCGCGCGTTCTTCTCCGGCGTCGACGGGCGCAGCAGCACCCTGGGCCTGTTCGCCGCCGATACCTGGGAGCTGAGCGAGGCCACCCACCTCAATGCCGCGCTGCGCTGGAACCGCGTCGCCGTCGCCAACACCCTGTCCACCGCCGACGACGGCGTGCTGCCGCGCGAGCGCTTCGTGTTCGCCAAGGCCAACCCGTCGCTGGGCATCACCCAGCGTCTCGGCGGCGGCTTCACCGCGTTCGCCTCGGCCTCGCAGAACAGCCGCGCGCCGACCGCGATCGAACTCGGCTGCGCCGACCCGGAACAGCCGTGCCGGTTGCCGACCGGGCTGCAGGCCGACCCGCGCCTGGAGCAGATCGTCTCGCGCACCTACGAGCTCGGCCTGCGCTGGAACCCGACGCCGGCGCAGACGCTGAACGCCTCGCTGTATCGCGCCGACAATCGCGACGACATCCTGTTCCTGCGCGCCCCCAATTCCCAGCAGGGCTATTTCGACAACGTCGACCGCACCCGCTATCAGGGCGCCGACCTCAGCTACCGCGGCAGCCACGGCGCGCTGCGCTGGTTCGCCGGCTACAGCTACCTGGACGCCACCTACCGCAGCGCCGGCGAACTGCTCTCCGGCGAGCGCACAGTGACCCTGCGGCCGGGCACGCGCATCGCCGGCCTGCCGCGCAACACGCTGAAGCTGGGCGTGGACTGGCAGGCGCTGGCGCAGTTGACCCTGGGGGCTGACTTGCGCGCGGTGTCGCGGCGCGTGGCCAGCGGCAACGAGGACGGCCTGGTCGCGGATCCCGAGGAAGGCGAGGCACCGGCGCGCCACGACCTTTCTACCGGCGGCTACGCCTTGCTCGACCTGCACGGCACCTGGGAACTGGCCGACGGCCTGTCGCTGTACCTGCGGATCAACAACGTGTTCGACCGCCGCTACGAGACGTATGCGGCGATCGCCGAGGACCTGTTCCCGGGCGGCACCCTGGCGCGCCCGCAGGACGCTGCGGTCGAGGACGGCCCCTCGCGCTTCGTCGCCCCCGGCGCCCCGCGGCAATACCAGGTCGGTTTGCGCTGGCGCTTCTAGCGGGCGGTTTGCGGTTTGTGTGGTGGCACCGATCGGCGCGCGCCATCCGCCGTGTCCACAAGACTGCAAGCCAGTCGGCGCGGGCGACGGTCGCGGCTGAAGCCGCTCCTACCTTGGGTTCGCGCCTGGTTAACGGCGCAGCGCTTCCTGCAGGAGCGGCTTCAGCCGCGACATCGAAGCCAGATTTCCTCCAGCCGCCTCAACGGTCGGGACGCGAATACCCGACAGCACTCACGCCGCTACCGAATGGCAAGACGCGATAGGCGAGGCTTCATTCGCGACGCGCAGCAACCCCATTGAATCGCGATGCCGCCTCCACTCAAGCCGTCGCCAACCCGTGCTTGCGCAGCTTGCGATACAGGGTGTTGCGGCTGATGCCCAGCGCATCGGCGGTGCGGCTGACGTTCCAGCGATGACGCTCGAGCTGCTGCTGCAGCACGCTGCGCTCGGCACTGTCCAGGGCGACGCGGCCGGGGACACCGTCGCCGGCATGCGCATCGTCGCCGAGCAGGCACGGGCCGCTGTCGGCGTCGACGATTTCCTGCGGCAGGTTGGGGATGCGGATGACGCCATCGGCGCACAGCACCGCCGCGGTACGCAGCACGTTGCGCAGCTGCCGCAGGTTGCCGGGCCAGGCATAGCTGAGCAGCTTGTGCAGGGCGTCCTCGCTGATGCGCACCGTCTGCTCGCCGCTCTCCTCGCGCAGCAGGGTGCGGATCAGTTCGGCCTTGTCGCTGCGCTCGCGCAGCGGCGGCAGGTGCAGCACCACGCCGTTGAGGCGGTAGTACAGATCCTCGCGGAAGCCGCCGCTGCCGACCATCTGCGCCAGGTCGCGGTGGCTGGCGCTGATCACGTGCAGTTCCAGCGGCACGGCGCGGTCGCTGCCCAGCGGGGTCACGCTCTGTTCCTCCAGCACCCGCAGCAGGCGCGTCTGCAGCGGCAGCGGCATGTCGCCGATCTCGTCCAGGAACAGGGTGCCGCCGCTGGCCTGCAGCAGCTTTCCGTGGCGTCCTTCGCGCGCGGCATCGGTGAAGGCGCCGCGCGCATAGCCGAACAACTCGCTCTCGATCAGCGCTTCCGGGATCGCCGCACAGTTCACCGCCACGAACGGCCGGTCGGCCCAGGGCGAGCTGCGGTGCACCGCCTTGGCGAACTCTTCCTTGCCGGTGCCGGTGGCGCCGCACAGCAGGATCGACACGCGGTGCTTGGCCAGCTTCAGCGCATTGTCCAGGTTATGCAGCATGCGCGGATCGGAACCGACATGGTCGTTGGCGCGCGCGGCCTGGCAGTCCTCGCCCGCGGCGCGCGTTCGGCCGGCAGCGCTGCGCGCACGCGGCGGCTGCGCCAGGGCGAAGAAGCGGCGGCCGTGGCAGGCGCAGCGGATCGACCACAACGTGCTGGCGTCGTTGCGCGCGCGCTGCTCCAGCGTGTCGAAATCCAGCTGCATCACCTGGGCGATGTCGCGCCCGACCAGCGGCGAACGGTCGGGCTTGCCGAGCTGTTCCAGCGTGGCCTCGTTGACCGCCAGCACGCGTCCGTCGCCGCCGACCGCGATCAGCGCCTCGTGCAGCAGCCCGGCGAACTCGGGGCGGCTGTGGAAGCGCAGGATCCACGCATGCCGGTACTGCTCCAGGAAATACGCGCGGGCGATCTGCGCCGCCGACATGCGCACCAGCGCGCCGGTATGGCGCTGCACCAGCTTGGTGTCGCGTGCGTCGGGCGTGGAGGCGTCCAGCACCGCCAGCAGATGGCCTTGCGGATCCAGGATCGGCGCGCCGCTGCAGGACAACGGCAGGTGCCGCTCCAGGTAGTGTTCGCCGCGGTGCACGCTCAGCGCACTGCCCTCCACCGCACAGGTGCCGATGCCGTTGGTGCCCTGGTAGCGCTCGGCCCAACTGGCGCCACAGAACAGCCCGGTCTCGCGGAACGCACGCAGCAGCGCCGGATCCTGCACGCTGTGCAGGACCGTGGCCTCGGTGTCGGCGAACACCACCGCGTAGCTGCCGCCGGCGATCTGTTCGTAGAGATTTTCCATCTCCACCCTGGCGATGCGCAGCAGCGCCTCCAGCCGCTGCTGGCGTTCGCGCAACTCACCGTCGTCATGGACCATCGGCGAGGGGTGGGTGTCCGGGGCCAGGCCGTACTCGTCGAGGCAGCGCCGCCACGAGCGTGCAAGCGCCGGCGGCAAGGACTCGATCTGGCGGAAATGGCGCATGCGCGCCAGCGGCGCGCAGTCGGCCTCGGCGGCGGATGGTGCGACGACCTTGGCTTGCGCGAGGCTGGCGACAGTCGACTCGGACATGGGCGCGCTCTCGTCCCCCCAGGGGGCCCCTGGCGCAAGTGACGCACAAACCAGGCCTGGGCTCAACCCGCAGTGCAGCAAAGCGATGGCGCTGCCCGCCGTCGATCCCCCGGTCGCGCTGGGAGCCTCGCTCCATCATGACGGTCAGTGGGCGTGCAGGACGCGTCGCGCTCCGGCAGCGCCATGTCGTAGTGCATCCGCATCCACCGTCGCGTGCGGGAACGGCGACGGGGCGAATCGAATCGAGTGCCTGCCATACCGCCTGCTACGCAGACGGCGCGATGCGCGCTGCCGCATGCGCCCGGCCGAAGTCGGGTTATGCCAGTGCCGGACCGTTGCGGCTCGGTGCGTCCCGCTCGCGCGCCAATTCCTGCTGTTGCGTGAGTTGCCGTTCGCGGTCGATCGCCTGGTTCGCGGCCTGCAGTCGCTGATCGGATTGTTCCACCGGAGTGGCGAGCGCCACTTGCACATCCACGCTGGCGCGCTTTTGCGTCGGGTCGCGCTGTTCACCTTCGACCACCACCAGATGGCCCTTCTCGGTGAGCGCCACGCGATCGGCCCGTTCCAGTGCGTTCGACGCCAGCGGCGCGTTGCCGGGGCCGCCATTGTCCCGGCAAGCGGCCAGCGCAGCACGGCTCAGGCGTTCGCTGGCCGCATCGTACGGTTTGCCCAGATCCTGGTCGATCCTTCTGACGCCCTCGCGGATCTGCTCGAGCAGCGCATGATTCGGGTGGCTGGCGTCATTCGGGCCGGGCGCCGACGCCGGAGCGCGATCCGGCGCAGGCGTTTGCGGTTGCTGCTGCTCGCTGCGTTCGCGCAACTGCGCCGGGGTCGGTACGTGCAGCAGCGTTTCGCTCTTGCCGTCCTTGCGCAGTTGAAGATCCACGCTCTGATCGGCATTGCCGACGCGCTTGACCTCGTCGCGCTGCACCGCGCTCCACTTGCCGCCGACGAAGGCAGTACCGTGACCGTTCCCATCGAAGACGACCACATCGTTGTCCGCGCCGAACAGGCTCGACGACTGCGCGACCGTCTTGCCGTTCCGGCCTTTGAGGTTGTAGCCGAACGCACTGTCCTGGTCGAGGGCGCTGATCAGTTTTGGCGACTGGCCGTTCTGCAGGAACAGGGTCTTGGTCGCGTTGTACTGATGCAGCGCATCCGCGTGGGCGGTATCGCCCTTCAGGTCGACCGGGCTGCGCAATGGGTCGGCGGAGACCGCCGCAAAAGCATCATGCAGGGGATTTCCAGGCTGCGCCGCACGGAGCTTGTTGAACACCTCGGTACCTGCGAGCGCGTGGTGGACGCCGCTCTCAATGTAGTCGGGCACCACCTAGCCTTTCTTGTTGGTCTTGTTCGGCAGCAGCGCGTCGACCTTGTTCACCACGTCCTCGACGCTGCCGAGGCTGCCGTCGTTGATACCCTTGAGGATCTTCGGATACTGACTCTTGCCGGCCTGGTTCTCCAGCTTCATCAGCACGGTGGCGTACTTGGCCTGGTCGTCCAGGCTCGCGTTCTTGTACAACTCCGTCTGGCGCAATTGGTGCAGCGCGCCGCCAGGGTCCTTCTTGCCGTCGCCTTCGCGCATCAGATGGTCGATCTGCGTGCGGTCGCGATCGTGTACGAATTGCACGCCTGCATCGGAGGCCAGGAAGGTATTGAGGTTCTTGAGGACGGTTGCATCGGGTGCGCGGCCGTTGTCCGCGCGGATGGCATCGCCATTGCGCTGCAGATCGGAGATCGTCTGTGTTCTTTGGTTTTCCGACAGCGCCAGACTCGGAGTCTGGCGGGCGGCCCATGTCTGGTAGGCATCCACCAGCGTCGGGACGACGTCCGGATGTGCGCCCAGGTCGGTCTGCAGCGTGCCGATGCTGAAGCCGCTGTTGGCCACCGGCTTGAGCGTGTTGCCCTCGACCGATCCGGCGAACGACAGGTGATAGGCCACATTCTTGGAGCCCAGGCTGCCTTCCGAGGCCACGCCGATGGCGAAGTAGCCCAAGGTCTTGAGTTGCGCGTCGGTGAGCTGCGGCGTTGCCGCGGTGGGGGCGGTGTTTGGATCGGACATGTCGCTGTTCCCCGATGGTGTGTCGTCCCTGTAGACGCTCGCGTTAGCCTCTGCCTTCTCCGCAGAGCTTGAGGTTGGTGCGTGCGGCGCGGATCACGCGGAGGTAATCGTCGACGAGGGCGGGCGTCATGCCCTCGCTGATGGCGTCGTCGCTGCGCTTGGCGTCGTCCTGGTAGGGCGCCAGTGTCTGCCGGCATCCGGCATCGTCGCCGAGTTTATGCTGGGTCAGCGCGTAGTCGTTGCGGATGGCGCCGGCGTCGCTGAAGCTGAGGGCCGCCACGCAGTCGCGATAGAGCGGCGCGAGCGCCGCTTCGGCACCCGCATAGTCCTTGCGATCGTAGGATGCCTGGAAGGCCTTGCGCGTTCGCTGCATGGCTTCAGGCGTGCAGGTCGCAGCCTGTTTCAGATAGTCGCCTGCGAAGCTGCCGTTGCCGCCGCAGTACTCCCGGCACGCGCTCTCGGCGCCGGCCGTGGCGGACACCGCCACGCCGTCCGCCTTGGGTGCGAACTGCAGCGTGCAGGTACCGTCGTCGACCGCGGCCTGGGTCCCGTGCAGCGTGCCGCTGAAGCTGCAACCGGCATCGACATTCTGCGTTTCGAGGGTGAAGCGTGCATCGGGCTGCACGGTCAGCTGGCCCCAGCCGGGCTGGGTGGCATAGTGGCCGGCGGGCACTTGCGCGGCCGTCGCATCGTGCGTCGCAGCAGGCGCCGTTGGGCTGTTCGCGGCAGGCGCGGGGGCGGTCGGGGGCACGGAGGGAGTCGCGTTCGCGGGTGCCTGGGCGGCGTTGCCGCAGCCGCACAGGGTCGCTGCGCAGCACAGGGAGAGCAGCAGTCCACGCGGGATCGGTGCAGCGGCCAGGATCCTGGCGGTCCAGCGAGGCGCGGTGTCCATCCGATCATTCCATCGACGCGGGCGGCCGAGTCTAGCCCCGCCCGGATCGGCGCCGCAAGCCTGGATGCCGCGTCGCAATCGGTCGTGGAACGGCGGCCCGCCGGGTAAGCGTCCGGCAAGCGCGATGGCCAGGCGTCGACGCTGCCGTTCCGCCGGTAGTGCCCCAGCCTTACAACGCGTAACCGAACTGCTGCTTGAACTGGTCGTTGAATTCGTCGAAGTCGAAGCGCTGGTTCTGGGTGCCCGGGTGCTCGACCTTCAGGGCGCCCATCAGGTTGCCCATGCGGCCGATGGTCAGCCAGTCGCAGCCGCGCTGGATGCCGAAGATCAGGCCGGCGCGGAAGGCGTCGCCGCAGCCGGTGGGGTCGACCACGCGGCGCTCGTGCGCCGGCGGGATGTCGAAGGTCTTTTCCGGGGTGTGGACCAGCGCGCCCTTGGGGCCCTGGGTGGTGATGTAGGCCTGCACGCGCGAGACGATGTCCTTCTCGTCCCAGCCGGTGCGCTCCTGCAGCAGGTTGGACTCGTAGTCGTTGACCACCACGTAATCGGCCTGCTCGATGAACTGGCGCAGCTCCGGGCCGTTGAACAGCGGCATCGCCTGGCCCGGGTCGAAGATGAACGGCACGCCGCCGGCGCTGAACTCCTCGGCGTTCTGGATCATGCCCTCGCGCCCGTCCGGGCCGACCAGGCCCAGGGTCACGCCCGGCACGTCCTTCACGTGGTTCTCGTAGCTGCGCATCATCGCGCCCGGATGGAACGCGGTGATCTGGTTGTTGTCGTGGTCGGTGGTGATGAACGCCTGCGGGGTGAACAGCTCCTCGATCACCTTGACCCGCGACAGGTCGATGCCCAGCGCCTGGAAATGTTCGCGGTACGGGCCGAAGTCCTGGCCCACGGTGCCCATCGGGATCGGATCGCCGCCCAGCAGGTGCAGGTTGTAGGCGATGTTGCCGGCGCAGCCGCCGAACTCGCGGCGCATCCGCGGCACCAGGAACGACACGTTCAGGATGTGCACCTTGTCCGGCAGGATGTGGTTCTTGAACTGGTCCGGGAACACCATGATGGTGTCGTAAGCGAGAGAACCACAGATCAGTGCAGACATCGGGCAGGCCTTGGCGGAGGGATGAGCCCGCATTCAGGCGGGCGAGGGGCGGGGTCGCCGCGGCGCAAAGGGTAACGGCTGCGGCCCGGCAGGGCCAGAACCACGATCCATCGCGGTCCCGCCGATACCACGCAACGCGTGGTTTTAGCGAGAATTTTCCTTGCCCGCACCCAGGCGGGTTGCTAGGCTAGCGGACTTCGTTTTCTGCCCATTTTTTCGCCATTCTGGCGACGGCGCGCGCCCCAGGACCCAATCCCCCGATGTTCAAGAAACTCCGCGGCATGTTCTCCAACGACCTGTCCATCGATCTGGGCACGGCCAACACCCTCATCTACGTGCGTGGCCAGGGCATCGTGCTGAACGAACCGTCGGTGGTCGCGGTGCGCCAGGATCGTGCGATCGGCGGCACCCGCTCGGTGGCCGCGGTCGGCGCCGAGGCCAAGCAGATGCTCGGCCGTACCCCCGGCCACATCACCACCATCCGCCCGATGAAGGACGGCGTCATCGCCGACTTCACCTACACCGAGGCGATGCTGAAGCACTTCATCAAGAAGGTGCACAAGTCGCGCTTCCTGCGCCCCAGCCCGCGCGTGCTGGTGTGCGTGCCGGCCGGCTCCACCCAGGTCGAGCGTCGCGCGATCAAGGAATCGGCCGAGGAGGCCGGCGCCCGCGACGTGTACCTGATCGAGGAACCGATGGCCGCGGCGATCGGCGCCGGCATGCCGGTCACCGAGGCGCGCGGCTCGATGGTCATCGACATCGGCGGCGGCACCACCGAGGTCGCGGTCATTTCGCTGAACGGCATCGTCTATTCGCAGTCGGTGCGCATCGGCGGCGACCGCTTCGACGAGTCGATCACCAACTACGTGCGCCGCAACCACGGCATGCTGATCGGCGAGGCCACCGCCGAGCGGATCAAGCTGGAGATCGGCTGCGCCTACCCGCAGGCGGTGGTGCAGGAGATGGAGATCTCCGGCCGCAACCTCGCCGAGGGCGTGCCGAAGATGATCAAGATCAACTCCAACGAAGTGCTGGAGGCGCTGCACGAGCCGCTGTCGGGCATCGTCTCGGCGGTCAAGCTGGCGCTGGAGCAGACCCCGCCGGAACTGTGCGCCGACGTCGCCGAGCGCGGCATCGTGCTGACCGGCGGCGGCGCGCTGCTGCGCGACCTGGACCGGCTGATCTCCGAGGAAACCGGCCTGCACGTGCAGGTCGCCGACGATCCGCTGACCTGCGTGGCCCGCGGCGGCGGCCGTGCGTTGGAACTGGTGGACATGCACGGCAACGAGTTCTTCGCGCCGGAGTGAGGGTGAGGCCGGGAATGGGCAGTCGGGAATGGGGAATAGAATGGCCCCTCCGCCTCTGCCCTGCCGGCTCCGTCTCCACCAGTCGCCTGCCTGCGCCCCGGCCTGATCGCGCCGGGAGCGCGCCGTTGCTTTCCGATTTCCCACTCCCGATTCCCCATTCCCGGCTTTAGCCCGTGCCTCCTTACGCCGGTCCTCCCGTCACCGCCCGCCCCGGCGAATCCGCCAGCACGCCGCGCCTGCTGGCCTACCTGGCGTTGGCGCTGGTGCTGATCGTGCTCGACGCGCAGGCCGACTGGCTGGCCCGCCTGCGCAGCCAGGCCACGGTGCTGGTGCAGCCGATCTGGGCGCTGGCCGGCCTGCCCGGGCGGCTGGGGTCGCAGGTGCAGGAGAACGCGGCCAGCCATGCGCAGCTGGTCAAGGAAAACCGCGCGTTGCGCAACGAACTGCTGATCGCCAAAGCGCGTTTGACCCGGCTGCAGACGGCGGCGCTGGACAACGCGCAGCTGCGCGAACTGCTGGGCGTGGCCGAGCGCCGCGGCCTGGACGTGCAACTGGCGCCGATCCTGGACATCGACCTGGACCCGACCCGGCAGCGCCTGGTGCTCGATGCCGGCAGCCGCGACGGCGTGCACGTCGGCCAGGCGGTGATCGATGCCGGCGGCCTGATGGGCCAGGTGATCGCGGTGACCCCGCTGCACTCCACCGTGCTGCTGCTGACCGACCCCGACCACGCGGTGCCGGTGACGGTGGCGCGCAACGGCGTGCGCCTGATCGTCTACGGCCGCGGCGGCAGCCTGGAACTGCGCGACATCCCGCTCAGCGCCGGCGTCGAGGTGGGCGACGAGATCGTCACCTCCGGCCTGGGCGGCCGCTTCCCGGCCGGCTTCCCGGTCGGCACCATCTCCGCCCTGCGCCCGGACGACACCCACGCCTTCCTGGTCGGCGAACTGAAGCCGGCGGCGAAGCTGGACCGGGGGCGGGATGTGTTGTTGCTGCGGCCTTCGGCCGCGGCAACGGGAGTGGGGATTGGGGATTCGGGATTGGTGAAAAGCCGGGTCAACAGCGCCGACGCCTCCTCGGCGGCGGCCCAGCCGCCGGCCGCCTTCGCGGCCCCGGGTAGCCAGGCCACCGCTCCAGCGGCTGCGTCGGGAGCACGCAAGACCGAATCGATGACGCACACCACCAATGGCAGCGGTACCCCAGCCACGCCCAAACGCGCGACCGCTTCGCCAATCCCGAATCCCCAATCCCCAATCCCGGCTCCGAAGGAGCCCACCCAATGAGCCGCCTGCGCAGCAAAGGCTGGATGCTTCCGGTCAGCGTGATCGTGGCGCTGTTGCTGGGGTTGATGCCGTTGCCGCTGGTGGTGCAGCCGCTGCGGCCGTACTGGCTGGCGCTGGTGGTGGCGTACTGGGTGATCGAGACGCCGGACAAGGTCGGGCTGGGCTTCGCCTTCGCGGTCGGGGTGCTCGCCGATCTGCTGTACGGCGGGGTGCTGGGCGAGCAGGCGCTGCGCCTGGTGATCCTGAGCTTCATCCTGCAGCGCTTCCGCGCGCGCATCCGTTTCTTCCCGATGTCGCAGCAGGCGCTGGCGATCGGCGGTTTGTTGGTCAACGACCGCATCGTTGCCGCGGCGGTGCACCTGGCCGTCGGCGAGCCGACGCTGCCCTGGAACTACTGGTGGGCGCCGCTGCTGGGCATGGCGCTGTGGCCGCCGCTGTTCGTGCTGCTGGACGCGCTGCGGCTGGGCCGGCGGAGCAAGTAGCATGGCCCTGCATCCGCGCCGCGCGCAGAAGAATCCGCACGCCGAGGCCGAGCAGTTCCGGCGCCGCGCCGCGCTGGGCTTCCTGTGCGTGCTGCTGGCGCTGCTGGGCCTGGGTGCCTGGTACTTCAAGCTGCAGGTGCTGGACCACGACGTCTACGCCACCCGCTCGGACGCCAACCGCATCAAGCCACGGCCGGTGGTGCCCGGGCGCGGCATGATCTACGACCGCAACGGCCGCCTGCTGGCCGAGAACGTGCCCGCGTTCCGGCTCGACGTGACCCCGGACAAGGTCGCCGACATGGACGCGCTGCTCGCCGAGCTGGGCAAGGTCATCGCGCTGTCGCCGGAAGACATCGAGCGTTTCCAGGCCGCGCGCAAGGCCAGCCGCAGCTTCCGCCCGATCACCCTGAAGCTGCGGGTCAGCGAGGAGGAGCGGGCGCGCTTCGCGGTGGACCGCTGGCGCTTCCCGGGCGTGGAGCTGGAACCCTACCTGACCCGGCACTACCCCTACGGCGACCTGTTCGCGCACATCATCGGCTACGTCGGCCGCATCGACGAGAAGGACCTGGAGACGCTGGGCGAGGGCAACGCCGCGCTGACCCACATCGGCAAGTCCGGGCTGGAGCGCTATTACGAGGAGCAACTGCGCGGCAAGGTCGGCTACGAGCAGGTCGAGACCAACGTGCAGGGCCGCGCGATCCGCACCGTCGGCCGGGTGCCGGCGCAGTCCGGCGCCGACCTGCGCCTGTCCATCGACGCCGACCTGCAGCGCGCCATGGTCGCCGCGTTCGGCGACTACCAGGGCTCGGCCATCGCCATCGATCCGCGCACCGGCGAGATCCTGGCCATGGTCAGCCTGCCGTCCTACGACCCCAATCTGTTCGTCAACGGCATTTCCCACGCCGATTTCCAGGCGCTCAACAGCGACCCGTCGCGACCGCAGTTCAACCGCCTGGTGCTGGGCGGCGTGGCGCCCGGCTCCACCATCAAGCCGTTCATGGGCCTGGCCGGCCTGGACAGCGGCACCCGCCGCCCGGAGGACAAGATCCTCTCCACCGGCATGTTCTACCTGCCCGGGGTCAGCCGCGGCTGGGGCGACTCGCACCGCGGCGGCCACGGCTGGACCGATCTGCGCAAGTCGATCGCGCAGTCGGTGAACACCTACTACTACAAGCTGGCCATCGACATGGGCATCACCAAGGTCGACCAGTACATGACCCGCTACGGCTTCGGCGTGCCCACCGGCATCGACCTGGTCGGCGAGACCGGCGGCATCGTGCCGTCGCCGGCGTACAAGGCCAAGAGCCGCAAGGAAGCCTGGTACCCCGGCGACACGGTCAACATCGCCATCGGCCAGGGCGACTGGAAGGTGACCCCGCTGCAACTGGTCCGCGGGGTCGCCGGCCTCGCCGATGGGCAACTGCGCACGCCGCACCTGGTGATGGCCACGCGCCAGGCTTTCGACCAGCCCTGGGCGCCGGTGCAGCCGGGCACGAGCAAGCCGATCAGCGACAACCCCAGCAATCTGCAGGCGGTGCGCGAAGGCATGATGGACACCATGCGTCCGGGCGGCAGCGGCTATGCCATCACCGTCGGTGCGCCCTACCAGATGGCCGGCAAGACCGGCACCGCGCAGGTGGTCAGCCGCAAGGGGCTGGCCGCGGTCGATCCGCGCAGCCTGCCGATGCACCTGCGTCACCGCTCGCTGTTCGAGGGCTTCGCGCCAGCGGAGCGGCCGACCATCGCCCTGGCGATCGCGGTGGAAGGCGGCGGTTACGGCGCCAGTACCGCCGCGCCGATCGCACGCAAGATCTTCGATGCCTGGCTGCTCGGCCGGCTGCCGCCCGGCGTCGAGCCGCTGGACAGCCTGCGCGGCGCCACCGCCTTCGGCAGCCACCTGTACTACGCCGAGGATCCGGGCTCGCGCGCCGCCGCCGACGCGGTCGCCCTGGCCGCCGGCGAACGCCCGGTGCTGATCGGCCAGGCCGAGGTGGATGCGGCGGTGGTGCCGCTGCAATCCGCGGCGCCGGCGATCCCCGACGAGATTCCGGACGAGCGATGAAGGATTTCCTGCGCTGGCTGGTCGAGATCGGCGGCCGCTTCACCCGCACCCTGGACTGGCCGCTGTGCCTGGCGCTGGGCGCGCTGATGGCGATGGGGCTGGCGGTGCTCAAGAGCGCCGGCGGCATGCACCTCGTCATGGCGCAGGGCGCGCGTTTCGCCATCGGCGCGGCGGCGATGTGGAGCCTGTCGCGGGTGTCGGCGCTGCGCCTGCGCGCCTGGACCCCGCTGATCTACGCGTTGTCGATGCTGCCGCTGCTGGCGGTGTTCGTGCTGGGCACCGGCAAGTACGGGCGGCAGTGGCTGGATCTGAAGGTGTTCTACCTGCAGCCGGCCGAGCTGCTGAAGATCAGCATGCCGATGATGGTGGCCTGGTACCTGCACCGCATGCCGCTGCCGCCGCGCATTCCGACCGTGCTGGTCAGCGCGGTCATCATCGGCATTCCCACCGCCTTGATCATGCTGCAGCCGGACTTCGGCACCGGCGTGCTGATCGCCGCCAGCGGTGGCTTCGTGCTGCTGCTGGCCGGTTTGCCGTGGTGGTGGGTGGGCATCGCCGTCGGCGGCGTCGCCGCGGCCGCGCCGGTGGCCTGGCTGTGGCTGCTGCGGCCCTACCAGAAGGACCGCATCATGATGTTCCTCAACCCGGAGAACGACGCGCTCGGTGCCGGCTGGAACATCATCCAGTCCAAGATCGCGATCGGTTCCGGCGGCCTGCACGGCAAGGGCTGGGGCATGGGCTCGCAGTCGCACCTGAACTTCATTCCCGAGCAGACCACCGACTTCGCGTTCTCCGTGCTCAGCGAGGAGTTCGGCTGGATCGGCGTGGCCACGGTGATGACCCTGTACCTGATCGTGATCGGGCGCTGCCTGTGGATCGCCTCGCAGGCGCGCGACACCTTCTCGCGGCTGCTGGCCGGCGCCACCGGCCTGGCGTTCTTCGTCTACGTGCTGGTCAACGGCGGCATGATCTCCGGGCTGCTGCCGGTGGTCGGCGTGCCGATGCCGCTGATGAGCTACGGCGGCACCTCGGCGGTGTCGCTGCTGGCCGGGCTGGGCCTGGTGATGGCGGTGAAGGCGCACCGTCCGGTGCACGGTTACTGAACCAGCGCACGGCGTTCGACGCGCGCTGGCTTAACCGCAACCTTGCAGGCAGGTGACGGCATTATTGCGGCGCATGTCGTGCATCCGCACAATGCGCGTCGATGCCACGTGACGCGCGCCGCTCCCCCCGGCCCACAGGTGTGCAGGAACTTCCGGGTAGGCAGGTGCGACCCCGCGCATCCATCCCAGCCCACATCGCCGAGGCATCCTCCGCAGCGCATCCGCCGATCCGGGCTCCGGCCTACCCGTCTGCGTCGTCCGCCGCTGCCTCGTCGTTCCCGTGGTTGTCCAGAGGCTCGGCGTTGGCCGGGATGGATGCGTGTCGATGAAATTCCTGCGCGTGTTGCTGTTGACGAGCGTGGTGCTGGGCCTGAGCGGCTACGCATTGCTGCGCTATTACTTTCCGCCGGGGGCGCTGCACGCCCGTGGCTATGGGCGCACGACCCTGGTGCATCCGCCGGGGGCGCCGCAGGGCCTGGTGATCCTGCTGGCCAGCGGCAGCCCGGCGCAGCGGCAGGACGCCGCGCGGCGCATCGCCGCCAGCGGCGCGCTGGTCGCGGTGGTCGACGGCCAGCGTTATCTGAAGCACTTGCGCCATGGCGGCCACGGCTGCGACAAGGCCTGGCACGACGCCGAACGGCTGAGCCGGCGGCTGCAGCGGCAGTTGCACGGCGACAGCTACTACCTGCCGGTGCTGGCCGGCACCGGCACCGCCGCGACCCTGGCCGCGCGCATCGTCGGCGCGGCGCCCTCGGCGACCCTGGGGGGCGCCATCGGCGTGGCGCCGGCACCCACCGAGGTCTGTGCCGGCACCGCCGCCGCGACCGCAGCGCAGGGCTTTGTCGACACCGTGGCCGCGCCGGCCGACGGCGGCGTGGATGCCGCGCTGGCCGCGCGGGTCGCCGCGCACCTGCATGCGCGCGGCCGTGGCGGCGCGCTGGACGATCTGCCGCTGACCGAGCTGCCCTCGGCGACCCCGGGTGCACCGCTGGCCATCGTGCTGTCCGGCGACGGCGGCTGGCGCGACATCGACAAGGGCATGGCCGAAGCGCTGCAGCGCCGCGGCATCGCCGTGGTCGGCTGGGACAGCCTGCGCTACTTCTGGCGGGCCAAGCCGCCGGCGCGGGCCAGCGCCGACCTGAGCCGGGTCATCGCCTACTACCAGCAGCGCTGGCGTCCGCAGAAGATCCTGCTGGTCGGCTATTCCTTCGGCGCCACCACCCTGCCGTTCATGGTCAACCGGCTGCCACCGGCGCAGCGCGAGCAGGTCGGCCTGGTGGCGTTGCTGGGCCTGGAGCACAAGGCCGACTTCCAGATCCGCGTGCGCGGCTGGCTCAACCTCGGCGACGACGATGACGCACTGCCGGTGCAGCCGGAACTGGCGCGCATTCCCGCGGCGCAGTTGCTGTGCGTGTACGGCGACAAGGAAAAGGATACGCTCTGCCCGCAATTGCGCGCGCGCGGAGTGGAGGTGGTGGTGTTGCACGGCGGTCACCATTTCGATCAACACCCGGCCGGGCTGGCGACCATCGTCGACGACCGCTGGCAGCAACTGTCCGCGGACGCGCGCCTGCCGGTCGCCGAGTTGCGGGAGCCGCGTCCTGCGGCCGCCGCGGCGTCGCCCGCCGCCACGCTGCCGCCGTCGCACGCTGCGCTCCGGCAATGAGCAAGCCTGTGCGCGTAGCGCTGGTGTGCGGCGGCGTACTCGCCGCCGCTGCGTTCGTTGGCGCTGCCGCGACTGGCGATTCCCGTCACGTGGTCGAACCGCACTTGCCGCCGGTGTGCATGGCGCTGGATGCCACCCTGCAGGCGCAGCAGCGTCGCTTCGCCGACGCGCAGGAGCGCAGCGCGCCGGACACTGCGCGCATCCAGGCCGCGCTCGACCGCTGCGCCGCCGGTGCGCACGGCGCGGTGCTGCTGCGCGCCGGCAGCGGCAACGCCTTCCTCAGCGGGCCGTTGACGATTCGCAGCGACACCACATTGGTGATCGACAGCGGCGTGACCCTGTTCGCCTCGCGCCAGCCCGCCGACTATCAGGTGCCCGGCCGCAACGCCTGCGGCCAGGCCGCGGCGCGCAGCGGCGGCTGCCGCGCGCTGATCACCCTGCAGGGGCGCAGCCTGGGGGTGATGGGCGTGCGCGACGCCGCCGGCCACCAGGGCAGTATCGACGGCCGCGGCGACCTGCCGATGCTCGGCGGCAGCGACAGCTGGTGGCAGTTCGCGCGCAGCGCCAAGGCCGCCGGCCAGACCCAGAACGCGCCCGACCTGATCCGCGCGCAGGACGTTGCCGATCTGCAGCTCTACCACGTCAACCTGATCAATGCGCCGTACTTCCACGTCTTCGTGCACGGCGGCGACGGCGTCACCGTGTGGGGCGTGCGGGTCCGGGCGCCGGCCAACAGCCCCAACACCGACGGCCTCGATCTGGACAGCGTGCGCAATGCGACCCTGGCCGACAACGACGTGATGGCCGGCGACGACGGCATCGCGATCAAGACCAGCGCCGCGCGCTCGGCCGACATCACCGTGCGCGACTCGCGCTTCTACGGCACCCACGGCATCTCCATCGGCAGCGAGGTGATGTACGGCGTCGGCAACGTGCTGGTGGACGGCAATCGCCTGGTCGGCCACGACGCCGACGGTATCGTCGCCACCGACAACAACGGCCTGCGCATCAAGACCGGCCTGGCCAAGGGCGGACCGGTGCGCGACGTGCTCTACCGCAACACCTGCCTGTTCGATGTGGCCAAGCCCCTGGTGATCACGCCGCTGTACGGCCACGACCGCGGCGGCAGCCGCAGCGGCAGCGTGCCGACCTTCGCCGGGATCGTGGTCGACGGACTGCGCGCGCAGGACACGCCCGCCGGCAAGGGCAGCACGGTGCAGGGCTACAGCGCTGCGACACCGCTGGACCTGGTGCTGGCGCACGTGGCTGCCGACGTCGCCACGCTGCATGCCAACAATGCGCGCATCGGCGTGGACCAGTTCGGCCTGCGCTTGAGCGAGGACAGCAGCGCGGCCTCGACCTATGCGACCACGCTCGCCGGGTCGATTCCGGCCTGCAGCAGCGCGCCGGTGTTCCCGGCCCTGTAGCCCGCGCGCAACGCCGGCGGCCACTCGGCGCGCGCCCGCGTGGCGCGAGCGGTCGGTGCCCGCGTCTTGCGGCTTTGATGGCGTGCGCCGCCACGTATTGCAATCGCCAGCGCGTGATGCCAGCGCCCTGTCGCACCGCGGCGTTCCGCCGCCTTGCTGCGGTCAGCGCGCGCGTTCTTTATGCGTGATGCGGCAGCGCGCTTGATCCGGATCAATGCCCGCGCATCGGCCGGCGCGCACAGTGCACGCGTCCTCCAAGCGAGCCGCGATCATGGCGTTCACTGTTGCAGTGCTGAAGGAAGAACAGGCCGAGGAGCGTCGCGTGGCGATGGTGCCCGCGGTGCTGCCGAAACTGGCCAAGTTGGGCGCGCAACTGCGCCTGCACGCCGGTGCCGGCAGCGGTTCGCGACTGCCGGATACGGCCTATGCCGGCGCCACCGTGCTCGACGATGCGCAAGAGGTGGTGGCCGGTGCGGACCTGCTGCTGGCGGTGCAGGCGCCATCGCTGCGCACGGTGGCGGCGTTGCGCCCGGGCAGCATGCTGATCGCGATGCTGTACCCGGCCAAGGTGCCGGGCCTGCTGGAGCTGCTGTGCGAACGCCGCATCACTGCCTTCGCGATGGAGACCGTGCCGCGCATCAGTCGCGCGCAGGCGCTGGATGTGCTGTCCAGTCAGGCCGCGCTGGCCGGCTACTACGCGCCGCTGCTCGGCGCCGTGCATCTGCCGCGCATCCTGCCGATGATGACCACCGCGGTCGGTTCGCTGCGCGCCGCGCGCGTGCTGGTGATGGGCCTGGGTGTGGCCGGCCTGCAGGCGCTGGCCACCGCGCACCGGCTTGGCGCGATCACCGAAGGCTACGACGTGCGTCCGGAAACCCGCGAGCAGGCGCAGTCGGTCGGCGCGCGCTTCGTCGACACCGGCATCGACGCACGCGGCGAGGGCGGCTATGCGCGCGAACTCAGCGCCGAGGAGCGGACCAAGGCCGCGGCGGTGCTGACCCAGCACATCCAGCAGGCCGATCTGATCATCACCACCGCCAATGTGCCCGGACGCACCGCGCCGATCCTGATCGACCGCGAGCAGATCGCCGGCATGAAGCCCGGCGCGGTGATCGTGGATCTGGCCGCCGACAGCGGCGGCAACTGCGAAGGCAGCGTGCCGGGGCAGACCGTGGACGTCGGACCGGTCACCCTCGTCGCCCCGCGCAACGTGCCTTCGGCGTTGGCCCAGCACGCCAGCGAGCTGTACGCCAAGAACCTGCTGGGGCTGCTCGACCTGCTGGTGCGCGATGGCGCACTGGCGCCGGACTTCGACGATGCGGTGGTCGCCGGCACCGCGCTCACCCACGACGGCCGCCTCTGCCACCCACCGGTGCCGGCCGCCGCGCCCGTTCCCACCAAGGAGTCCTGAGTCATGTCCCTCGATCTGTCGATGAGCTGGCTGATCGCGTTGTACGTGTTCATGCTGGCCGCGTTCACCGGCTACGAAGTGATCGGCAAGGTGCCGTCGATCCTGCACACGCCGCTGATGTCCGGGTCCAACTTCGTCCACGGCATCGTCGTGGTCGGCGCGATGCACGCGCTGTTCAATGCCGACACCGTCGCCGGCCAGGCGATCGGTTTCGTCGGCGTGTTGCTGGGCGCCGGCAATGCCGCCGGCGGCTACGTGGTCACCGACCGCATGCTGGCGATGTTCAAGCCCAGCGCCGCGCCGTCCGCGAAGGAGTAGCGCCATGCTCTCGCTCCTGGTGGAACTGAGCGGATTCGCCGCCGCGTTGCTGTTCATCCTCGGCCTCAAGCGCATGTCCTCGCCGGTGACCGCGCTGCGCGGCATCGTCCTGGCCGGCATCGGCATGCTGGTGGCGGTGGCCGCCGCCTTCGGCTATCTCGCCGATCTGCAGCCCGCGGCGCGTCCGCATGCGCTGACCAACCTGGCCCTGGCGCTGCTGGCGTTGCTGCTGGGCGGTGCCTGGGCCTGGCGCAGCGGCCGCCGTGTCGCGGTGACCGCGATGCCGCAGATGGTGGCGCTGTACAACGGCATGGGCGGCGGCGCCGCCGCGGCGGTGGCCGGGGTCGCGCTGACCGCGCGGCAGCCGCAGCAGGGCGGCCTGCATCTGGCGGTGACCGTGCTTGGCGCGCTGATCGGCGCGATCTCGCTGTCCGGCTCGGTGATCGCCTGGGCCAAGCTCGATGGCCGCATCAACACCGCGTGGCGGTTCAAGGGCCAGAGCGCCTTCAATGCTGCGGTGTTCCTGGCCGCGCTGGTGCTCGGCACGCTGGTGGTCACCGGCACGGGCGGCGCCTGGGCGGCGCCAGCGTTCTTCATCGCCGCGCTGGGCTTCGGCGTGCTGATGACGCTGCCGATCGGCGGCGCCGACATGCCGGTGGTGATCTCGCTGTACAACGCCTTCACCGGCCTGGCGGTGGGCCTGGAAGGCTTCGCCCTGCAGAACCCGGCGCTGATGATCGCCGGCATGGTGGTCGGCTCCGCCGGCACCCTGCTGACCGTGCTGATGGCCAAGGCGATGAACCGCTCGCTGGGCAACGTGCTGTTCAGCAATTTCGGCGACGGCGCCGCGGTCGTGCAGGGCGACGTGCAGGGCCGCATGACCGCGGTCGAGCCGGGCGATGCGGCGACATCGATGCGCTACGCCTCCAGCGTGATCATCGTGCCGGGTTACGGCCTGGCCGTGGCGCAGGCGCAAGGGCGGCTGTACGAACTGGTGAAGCTGCTGCAGGCCGCCGGCGTCGACGTGAAGTTCGCCATCCATCCGGTCGCCGGGCGCATGCCCGGGCACATGAACGTGCTGCTGGCCGAAGCCGGCGTGCCCTACGACCTGATCTACGACATGGAAGACATCAACGACAGCTTCGCCAGCACCGACGTGGCGCTGGTGATCGGCGCCAACGACGTGGTCAACCCGGCGGCGCGCACCGACAAGGCCTCGCCGATCTACGGCATGCCGATCCTCAACGCCGATCAGGCGCATCAGGTCTACGTGATCAAGCGCGGCCAGGGCAAGGGCTACGCCGGCGTGGAGAACCTGCTGTTCTACGGCGACAACTGCGACATGGTCTACGGCGACGCCGCCGCGGTGCTCAACCGCATGGTGCAGGCGGTGAAGGAACTGGCCGCCTGACCCAACCGCTTCCCGCGCCGGCGCGAGGCGTCCGGCGCTTTCCGACCTTCCACGAGGACACCACCATGACCTATGCCACCCGCAATCCCTATACCGGCGAACTGCTCGCCAGCTTCCCCGAGGCCACCGATGCGCAGGTGCTGGCTGCGATCGATGCCGCCGACGCCGCGTTCCAGCAATGGAAGCAGGCCCCGTTCGCCGAACGCGCCAGGGTGATGCATGCCGCGGCGCGGCTGCTGCGCGCCAACACCCGCGAGTACGCATGCCTGCTGACGCTGGAGATGGGCAAGCTGATCGGCGAGGCCGAAGCCGAGGTGCGGCTGTCGGCGGACATCTTCGAGTACTACGCGGTCAACGCCGAGCGCTTGCTGGCGCCGGAGCATCTGCCGGTGGCCGATCCGGCCGAGGGCAGGGCGATGGTGGTGCACGAGCCGCTGGGCGTGCTGCTGGCGATCGAGCCGTGGAATTTCCCGTACTACCAGATCGCGCGGATCATCGCCCCGCAACTGTCGGCCGGCAACACCGTGCTGCTCAAGCACGCCTCCAACGTGCCGCAGTGCGCGGCCAAGTTCGAAGCGCTGATGGCCGAAGCCGGGTTGCCGGCCGGGGCCTTCGCCAATCTCTACGCCACCCGCGGCCAGGTGGAAACCATCCTCAACGATCCGCGCGTGCACGGCGTGGCGCTCACCGGGTCGGAAGGCGCCGGCGCCATCGTCGCGGCCCAGGCGGCCAAGGCACTGAAGAAGTCGACCATGGAACTGGGCGGTGCCGACGCCTTCGTGGTGCTGGACGATGCGCCGCTGGAGAAGACGGTGAAGTGGGCGGTGTTCGGCCGCCACTGGAACGGCGGGCAGGTCTGCGTGTCGTCCAAGCGCATGATCGTGGTGCAGGAGGTGTACGAGGAATTCCTGCAGCGCTACCGCGCCGGTGTGGCGGCGCTGCGTGCCGGCGATCCGATGGATCCGGCGACCACGCTGGCACCGCTGTCTTCGCAAGGCGCCGCCGACGACCTGAAGCGGCAGATCGCCGAGGCGGTCAGGCATGGCGCCACCGCGACCGAGGTCGGGCCGCCGGTACCCGTGCATGGCGCGTTCGTGCAGCCGACCCTGCTCACCGACGTCGCCCCGGACAACCCGGCCTACCACCAGGAATTCTTCGGCCCGGTGTCGATGCTGTTTCGCGCCCGGGACGAGGACGACGCGGTGCGCATCGCCAACGATTCGCCGTTCGGCCTGGGCGGCTCGGTGTTCACCGGCGACGATGCGCGCGGCGTGGCGGTGGCCAGGCGCATTTCCACCGGCATGGTGTTCGTCAACCACCCGACCATGGTCAAGGCCGACCTGCCGTTCGGCGGCGTGCGCCGTTCCGGTTACGGGCGCGAACTGATCGGGCTGGGCATCAAGGAATTCGTCAATCACAAGCTGATCGACGTGGTCGACATCGACGCGCCGTTCTGAGTGGGCGCCATGCGTTAGGCCAGGCCGCCGGGGGCAACCCCGGCGGCTTTTTCGTGCCGTCGCCATGCCCGGGCCGGGGTGTGTACCCGGTGCATGCCGGCAGGTCATGCTGCGGGCGCACTTGACCTGGGGCAAAGTTCTTTTGTTTCATGGCGTTATTGGTAGAAATTCATCTTGAATCTGTTAGTCTGCCGGCATGATCCGACGCTCGCTGATTTGCCTGCTCACGCTTGGCCTGGTCGCATGCGCGACCCAGCCCAAGGCGCCTCCGTCGCCGCCGCAGGCCAGCGCGCCGCCGCCTGCGCCGCGTCCGGCGCCGCCGGCCGAGGCTGCGCCGGAAGTGGTGCAGGCGCCGCCGGTGGACCTGACCCCGGTCCCGTTCGAGGTCGCCCGCGCCAACTTCGTCCGCGACACCGCGGCCAGGTACGGCATGGATCCGGCGCAGATCGAGGCGACCCTGGCGCAGGCCCAGTTCAAGGATGCGATCGTCGCGGCGATGTCGCGGCCGGCCGAGCGGGTCAAGCCGTGGAGCGAATACCGGCCGATGTTCATCAGCCAGGCGCGGATCGATGGCGGCCGCGCGTTCCTGGCCACGCATCGCGACGAACTGCAGCGGGTGCAGGCGCGCACCGGCGTGCCGGCCGAGGTCATCGTCGCGATCATCGGCGTGGAAACCAGCTACGGCAAGAACGCCGGCTCCTACCGCGTGCTGGATGCGCTGTACACGCTGGCGTTCCGCTATCCACGCAGCGGCGATCCGGCCAAGCTCGAGCGCGAGGTGCGCCGCGAACTGTTCTTCCGCGACGAGCTCGGCCAGCTGTTCGCGCTGGGCCGCGAGGAGAACCTGGACATCACCAGCCTGATCGGCAGCTACGCCGGCGCGATGGGCCTGGGCCAATTCATGCCGTCCAGCTACCGCCAGTTCGCGGTCGATGGCGACGGCGACGGCAAACGCAACCTGTTCACCGACTACGACGACGCGTTCTCGTCCATCGCCAACTACTTCGTCAAGAAGGGCGGCTGGGTGCGCGACGGCGTGGTCGCGGTGCCGGCGACGCTGCGCCCGGGGGCCGAGGAATTCAATCCGACCGACTGGACGCCGACCTACACCCTGGCCGACCTGGCCGCGCGCGGCTACACGCCGACCGCGCCGGTGCCGGCTGCCGCTGGCGGCGCCACGCCGATCACGCTCGACGGCAGCGCCGGCAAGCAGTACTGGCTCGGCTTCCAGAACTACTACGCGATCACCCGCTACAACAATTCCAAGATGTACGCGATGGCCGTCTATCAACTGTCCCAGGCCATCGCCGGCAAGGAGTTACCCCCGGCATGAACCCGAACGCGCTGCTCCGGATCGCTCCCGTCGTCGCTGTGCTGGCGCTGGCCGCCTGCAGCAGCGCCCCGAAGAAGACCGCCGGCGGCGCCGGACCCGGCATCCGGGTCGAGGGCAAGGGGCCGGCGCACGTCGCCACCGGGTGTCCGTCGACCTCGCCCTACGCGCCGGCCAAGGAAGATCCGTCCAAGCGCGGCAACTACACCGCCGGCGGCCTGTACGCGCCCGGCGTGCGCGACACCACCCCGGACTACGTGCCCAATGTCGCCTGCATCCCCGAGCCGCTGGTCACCGACGAGCCGCGTTCGGCGATCGGCAACCGCTCCCCGTACATGGTGCTGGGCCGCGAGTACGTGGTCATCGACGATCCGCACAGCTACGTCGAGCGCGGCACCGCCTCGTACTACGGCAGCAAGTTCCATGGCCGGCTGACCTCCAACCGCGAGGTCTACGACATGTACGCGTTCACCGCCGCGCACAAGACCCTGCCGCTGCCCAGCTTCGCCCTGGTCACCAACCTGGACAACGGCGAATCGGTGGTGGTGCGGATCAACGACCGCGGTCCGTTCCACGACGACCGGCTGATCGACCTCAGCTACGCGGCGGCGGTCAAGCTCGGCATCACCGGCAAGGGCACCGGCCGCGTGGAAGTACGCGGACTGACTCCGGCCGACAACGGCGACCTGCTGGCGCGGCGCGGCACCGGCCGGCGCCCGGCGACACTGCTGGCCAGCGCGTCCACCGCGACCGCCACGCGCGATCCCGCGGCGGTGCGGCGCGCGGCGGACATGGACAACCTGGTCAAGACCCTACCGGCGAAATCGGGCGGATCGGCCGGCGGCAGCGTGGCCGCCGCCGCGACCGTGCCGGCGCGCGCCGTGCCGGTGGCAGCGGTCGCTGCGCCTACCGCCGCCGCGGCGACCGCCACGGCCGCGGCGCTGCCGGAAGGCGAGCGCTGGCGCTATCGCGTGCAGGACGCGCCGGGCCGGGTCGGCGATGCCGATCGTTTCGACGCATGGATGAAGTCGCGCGGCGTGCGCGTGGCCACCGGCAAGCCGGCCACGCCCGCGCCCAGCGTGGCCGCAGCGAGCACCCCGGTGCGCGGATCCCGCAGCACCGCGACGACCAGGCCCACTGCCGCGCCTACCGCCACCGTGGCCGCCCCGACCGTCGCAGCGGCGACGCCGGCAGCGCCTCCCGCACCGGTCGCCAGCGCCGCGTCGCGCGCCGAGGACGACAGCGCGCGCGGGCCGCTCGGCATCCTGCTGCAGGTGGCCAGCTTCGCCAGCCGCGAGAACGCCAACCGCGCGCTGTCGCAGTTGGCCTCGGCCGGCATCGTCGGCGCCAGCATCAGCGACATCGTCTCCGGTGGCCGCACCCTGTGGCGGCTGCGGGTGGCGGCCGAGGACCATGGCCGCGCCGCCGAGTTGGCCACGCGCATCGCCGGCCTCGGCTTCGGCCGGCCGCAGATCGTCAAGGATTGAGGTAGCGCGCCCGCCACGGCGGGCGTTCGGCGCGCCGATGGCTTAACGCCGGTTCGCGCGCGTGCCCGCGCCGCGCCTGCCCGGGCGCCGGCTCGGCCTACAATGTCGCGTTTTCCATCGGCCTTCGGGCCCGCCAGGAGTCGTTTTAGATGAAATTCCGCTTCGCCGTCGCTGCCGTGGCCACGTTCGCCGTCGGCCTGGTTTCCGCGCAGACGCCCGGCCCGGTTCCCGCGCCGCCGGCCGCTGCCGCCGCCGCTCCGGCCACCGTGGCGATCCCGCCCGCGCCCAAGCCGGCCGTGTCCAAGTCCTGGGTGCTGATGGACTACGCCACCGGCCAGGTGCTGGCCGGCGAGAACGAACACGAACGCGTGGCCCCGGCCAGCATCACCAAGGTGATGACCTCGTACGTGATCGCGGCCGAACTGAAGCTGGGCAAGATCACCCGCGACGACCAGGTCATGCTCAGCGAGCGCGCCTGGCGCGAGGGCGGTGCCGGCACCGACGGCAGCTACAGCGGCTTCCCGGTCAACAAGACCGCGCGCCTGGAAGACATGGAAAAGGGCATGGCGATCCAGTCCGGCAACGACGCGGCGATCGCGCTGGCCGAACACACCGCCGGCAGCGAGGAAGCCTTCGCGTCGCTGATGAACGAGTACGCGAAGAAGATCGGCATGACCGGCTCGCACTTCGTCAACGCCCACGGCCTGTCGGCCGAAGGCCACTACACCACCGCCTACGATCTGGCGCTGCTGGGCCGGGCGATGGTGCGCGACTATCCGGAAACCTACGCGTACAACAAGATCAAGGAATTCCGCGTCGGCGACATCACCCAGCCGAACCGCAACCTGCTGCTGTGGCGCGATCCCAGCGTGGACGGCATCAAGACCGGCCACACCTCCGAGGCCGGCTACTGCCTGCTCAGCTCGGCCAAGCGCGGCGACCAGCGCCTGATCGCGGTGGTGATGGGCGACAGCTCCGAGAAGCAGCGCGCCGAGGACAGCCTGGCGCTGCTGAACTGGGGCTTCCGCTTCTTCGAGACCCACAGCCTGTACGAGCCGGGCAAGCAGGTCGCGCAGCAGCGCGTGTGGAAGGGCACCGAGAAGCAGGTGCTGCTGGGCGTGGCGCAGCCGCTGCTGGTGAGCGTGCCGCGCGGCCGCTACAACGAACTGAAGCCATCGATCGAAGTGCCCAAGACCCTCGAGGCACCGATCAAGCAGGGCCAGCAGATCGGCATGGTCAAGGTGAGCCTGGACGGCAAGGTGGTGGCGCAGGCCCCGCTGGTGGCGCTGAAGGCGGTCGACGAGGCCGGCTTCTTCAAGCGCCTGTGGGACAGCTTCTGGATGTGGTGGGAATCGGAATAAGTTCCTCTGCTCTCGAAAAAAGCCGGCTGACGCCGGCTTTTTTCTTGGGGATTCGGGAGTGGGGATTCGGGATTGGTGGCAACAGCGCGTGCGTGCCGCCTCTCGCTCTTCGTAGGAGCGGCTTCAGCCGCGAGGCTTTCCGGGTAGAGCGTCGCGGCTGAAGCCGCTCCTACGGCACTGCGTGCTCGCGAAGACCTTCGAATCCCAAATCCCAAATCCCTAATCCCGGCGGCTAAAGCCGCCTGCTGACCGTAAAACTACCAAACACCGGCGTCTGCCGCTGCAGATCGAACTCGCGGGTGCGCCAGTAGCGGGCGAGGGCGAACTTCCATTTGCCGCGCATCACCGCCAGGCCGATGCCGGCGTCGCCGACGAAGGGGCGCTTCTTCACGCTGTGGCTGTCGCGGAAGGTGTTGCCGTCCAGGGTGATGTCGCGCAGGACCCAGCGTCCATCGGTGGTCACGAACAGGTGCGCCGACCAGCCGCTGCCGACGCCGTTGGCCGGCGGGGCGACGTTCTCGCCGGCGGGGCGCAGCGGCGAACTGCCGAAATCGTCCGGCAGCTTCCAGCCCAGGCGCAGTTCCATGCCGGCATTGGCGTGCGTATCCAGCGTGCCCAGCGCGCCGCCCCAGTGGCTGATCGCGTCCCACCCCCAGCCGTCGCGGCTGCCGTCGCCGGACCAGCGGCGCAGCCGTTCGTGCAGCACGCGGAACACCGGTTCGTCGTGCAACTGGTTGTCCCAGCCCTGGAACTTGGCGTCGCCGAGCAGGGCATGCACCGCATCCTGCACCTGCTTGCCCTGCGCCGACGGACCGATCAGGCCCAGGGTGAGTTGCGTGGTACGCAGGCGCTCGTCGTTGCGCGCGTTGTAGCCGATGTTCATCAGCAACAGGCCGGCGTAGGGGCGGTCGTCCTCGATCAGGTCGCGGCGGGTCTTGTCGGTGGGGGTGAACAGCGCTTGCCCGACCGCGAAGGTCATGTTGCGCTGGGTGAAGTCGCTGTTCGGCTGCAGCCAGGTCAGGCCGCGGTTCACCGCCCGCGCCAGCCGGGGCAGGCAGGGGTCGTCGGTGTAGTCGCGCAGATTCGGCGAGACGATGATCAGGCCGAACCCGTTGGTGTAGCCCTGGTCCTGGCCGGCGCCGCCGAACAGGTCGTTGTCGACGCGGACATTGACCGTGGGCGCGGTCGCTTCCAGGGTGTCGCGTGGGCATTGCGCGGTGGCAACGGCGGGCGCAACCGCGGCGGCGAGGGCGACAGCCAGCGGAAGCAACGGGCGGGATGACGGCATGAGCGGCGTCTCTGGTCGGAAAGGGAGTGAGCGGCGATGTACGCCTGCAGGCAGTCGATGCCGGCGCCACCCCGGACCATGAACGCAGCCCGTGCGGTGAAGGATAGGCAAAAGCGCCGTAGCGGACAAATTCGTCCGTTTGGGTTTGTCTGTCCCATCTGCCCTCTTGCGGCGTGAAGGCGGTGGTGTGCAATGACGCGCAGGGAGGCCACCGCCACGGCGCGCGGCCGTGCCACACCGGTGGCTGGCGCGCGGTCGGACCTCCGTGCCGCGTGGCTCCGCGATCCCGGGGCGCTGTCTGCCCACCGGGGCCGGCCTTGGGTTTGCCCGGCGCCGGCCCGATAATGCGGACATGGACATCACTTCCGATAACCCCGATCACGGTTTCCAGTTCCCCGGCGTGTTCGAACTCAGCGCCATGGGCACCGCCAACACCGGCCTGGAGGCCGAACTGCCGCGCCTGCTCGCCGCGGCCGGCGTGGAGGTGATGGACGAGCGCATCAGCTGGAAGCATTCGTCCAACGGCAAGTACGTGTCGGTGCGCATCGCCTTCCGTGCCGTGGACCGCGCCCAGTACGACGCCGCGCACCAAGCGCTGCGCGAACACCCGGAAGTGAAGTGGACGCTGTAGCCGAGGACGCGCCAGTGGCGCCGGCACCGACGCTGTCGCCGTGCGGCGTCCGCCAGCTCGGCCGCCAGCCCTACGAGCCGGTGTGGCGGGCGATGCAGCGCTTCACCGACGCGCGCGACGAGACCACCCCCGACGAACTGTGGGTGGTCGAACACGACCCGGTGTTCACCCTCGGCCAGGCCGGCAAGCCGGAACACGTGCTGGCGCCGGGCGACATCCCGGTGCTGCAGGTCGATCGCGGCGGCCAAGTCACCTATCACGGCCCCGGCCAGTTGGTGGTGTACCCGCTGCTGGACCTGCGCCGGCTGCACATCGGTGTGCGCGACTACGTGTGCCGGATCGAGCAGGCGATCATCGACACCCTCGACGAATGGAACATCCTCGGCGAACGCCGCGAGGGCGCGCCGGGCGTCTACGTCGGCGGCGCCAAGGTCGCCGCCCTCGGCATCCGCGTCCGCCGCGGCTGCACCTTCCACGGCCTGTCGTTCAACGTGGCGATGGACCTGGAACCGTTCCACCGCATCAATCCCTGCGGCTACCAGGGCCTGCAGGTGACCGCGGTGCTAGACTTGGGCGGTCCCTCCGGCATGCAGGCGGTCACCCCGGTCCTGCTGGCCCAACTGGCGCGCCAGTTCGGGCTGACCCTGCAGCCGCTCGACGCCTTGCCCGATCTTTCGCTCACGCACGCGGCCTGACCGCCTGCCCGCCGACCACGCCATGACCCAGCCCAGCGCACGCTCCATTCCCTTGCAGGTCCTTTCCGGCGACAGCGCGTCCGCGCCGCTGCAGACCGGCGTCAAGCAGTTGGGTGGCGACAAGATCGCGCGCTCGCCGGTGCAGTTCGCCGATGCGCCGGTGCTGCGCAAACCCTCGTGGATCCGCGTGCGCATTCCGTCCGGCAATGCGGTGCAGAACCTCAAGGCCAAGCTGCGCGAGAACCGCCTGGTCACCGTCTGCGAAGAGGCCAGCTGCCCGAACATTCACGAGTGCTTCGGCCACGGCACCGCCACCTTCATGATCCTCGGCGAGGTCTGCACCCGGCGTTGCTCGTTCTGCGATGTCGCGCACGGCCGGCCCAAGCCGCCGGACGCCGGCGAGCCGGCGAGCCTGGCGCAGACCGTGGCCGACATGGGCCTGAAGTACGTGGTGGTGACCAGCGTCGACCGCGACGACCTGCGCGACGGCGGCGCCCAGCATTTCGCCGACTGCATCGGGGCGATCCGCGTCGCCGCGCCGACCACCCGCATCGAGATCCTGACCCCGGACTTCCGCGGCAAGGGCCGCATGGACCGCGCGTTGGAGATCCTGGCGACCAATCCGCCGGACGTGTTCAACCACAACATCGAGACCGTGCCGGACCTGTACCCGAACGTGCGTCCCGGTGCCGACTACCAGTGGTCGCTGACCCTGCTGAAGAAGTTCAAGGCGCAGCATCCGGCCATCGCCACCAAGTCCGGCATCATGCTCGGCCTGGGCGAGACCCTGGAGCAGGTGCAGGCGACCCTGCGCGACCTGCGCGCGCACGATGTGGACATGGTCACCATCGGCCAGTACCTGCAGCCGACCGCCCATCACCACCCGGTGATGCGCTACTGGACGCCGGACGAATACAAGGCGCTGGAGGAGTACGGCAACGCGCTGGGCTTCAGCCACGTCGCCTCCGGTCCGATGGTGCGCTCGTCCTACCACGCCGATCGCCAGGCGGCCGGCGCCGGCGTCGCCGCCTGAATCGCGTCCTCTTGAGCCGCGTCGTCGATCGCGCCTTGGCGCGGCGACGACACGCGTTCGTCGCCGCAGGACGACCGTCCGCGCGGCTCGCACCGGCAGCGTTCACATTTCTGCGCAAGCCGGCAGCTAGTCTGCTTCATGAACAGGTGACACGGCCTGCAACTTGCGTCACTGTCGTGTTGTCTCACGCGATGTGCTGCCCCCCTGACGGCCTGGTGCCGAGAGTCCCCAGATGAAATTCAAAGCTTCCGCCTTCCTGCTGGCGTTTGCGCTGACCGCACCGCTGGCGCTGTTCGCCCGTACCGATGCGCCCGCCCTGCCGGCCGCTGCCACCGCCGACCAGGCCACCACCGCCAAGCTGGTGTACGGCCTGCTCTCCGACAGCCGCTACGCCTACCGGCCGCGCGCCCTCGACGAGGCGACCTCGAAGGAGGTCTTCAAGAAGTATCTGGAGACCCTGGACGGCAGCAAGCAGTTCTTCACCCAGGCCGACGTCGACAAGTTCGCGAGCTTCCAGAACAACCTCGGCGCCAACATCGCCTCCGGCCAGCTGGAACCGGCGTTCCAGATCTTCGCCGTGTACCGGCAGCGGGTGGATGAGCGCATCGCCTACGCGCGCAAGCTGCTCAAGCAGGACTTCAACTTCGACGGCGACGAGAAGTTCGAGTACGACCGCAAGAACGCGCCGTGGGCCAAGGACGACCAGGAACTGGATGCGCTGTGGCGCAAGTCGGTGATGAACGACTGGTTGCGGCTGAAGCTCGCCGGCAAGAAGCCGGACGACATCCGCAAGACCCTGGACAAGCGCTACGCCAACCTCGACGACTCGGTGAAGGAACTGAAGAGCGAGGATGTGTTCCAGTTCTTCATGAACGCCTATACCAACACGGTCGATCCGCACACCGACTACTTCACCCCGCGCACCGCCGAGAACTTCAACCAGCAGATGTCGCTGTCGCTGGAAGGCATCGGCGCGCAGCTGCAGAAGCAGGACGACCTGGTGGTGATCCGCGAGGTGATCCCGGGCGGTCCGGCCGCGCTGGACGGCACGCTCAAGCCGGGCGACCGCATCGTCGGCGTCGGCCAGGGCAAGAGCGGCCCGGTCGAGGATGTGATCGGCTGGCGCATCGACGACGTCGTCGCCAAGATCCGCGGCGACAAGGACACCCAGGTGCGCCTGGAGTACGTCCCGGCCGAGGCCGGTGTGGACGGCAAGCATCGCCAGGTGCTGCTGACCCGGCAGAAGGTGCGCCTGGCCGAACAGGCCGCCAAGGGCGAGACCATCGAGCTGCCGGCCAAGGACGGCGAGCCGGCGCGGCGCATCGGCGTGATCAAGCTGCCCGCGTTCTATCAGGACTTCGAAGGCCGCCGCCGCAACGCCAAGGACTATGCCTCGGCGACCCGCGACGTGGCGAAGCTGCTGGCCGGCTTCAAGACCGACAAGGTCGACGGCGTGGTGCTGGACCTGCGCAACAACGGCGGCGGTTCGCTGGACGAGGCGATCGAGCTGACCGGCCTGTTCATCGAGCAGGGCCCGGTGGTGCAGGTGCGCGAATCCGGCGGCCGCGTCACCGTCAACAGCGACCAGAACCCGGCCGTGGCCTGGGACGGCCCGCTGGCGGTGCTGATCAACCGCGGTTCGGCTTCGGCCTCGGAGATCTTCGCCGGCGCCATCCAGGACTACGGCCGCGGCCTGATCATCGGCGAGACCAGCTTCGGCAAGGGCACGGTGCAGAACATCGTCGACCTGGACCGCTGGCCGGCCAACGAGACCGACCGCTTCGGCCAGGTCAAGCTGACCATCGCCCAGTTCTTCCGCGTCAGCGGCAGCAGCACCCAGCACAAGGGCGTGGTGCCGGACATCGCCTTCCCGGCCAGCGTCGATGCCACCGAGTTCGGCGAAAGCACCTACGACAACGCGCTGCCGTGGAGCCGCATCGCCGCGGTGCCGCACACCCAGTACGGCAATTTCGCGCCGCTGCTGCCGAAGCTGGAGGCGCTGCACAGCACGCGCATCGCCAACGACAAGGAATTCCAGTGGTGGGAAGAGGACGTGCGCCAGTTCCGCACCGAGGCGGCGAAGAAGTACGTCGTGCTCAACGAGGCCGAGCGCCGCGCCGAGCGTGAGAAGCAGGACGCGCAGCGCAAGCAGCGCCAGGAGATCCGCAAGCAGCTCGGCCTGCCGCTGGATCCGCTGGCCGACGACAGCAGCGACGATGGCCTGACCGGCAACGAGCGCGACATCGTCAAGGACGCCGCGCGCGAGAAGCTGGTCGACAAGCGCCCGGATCCGCTGCTGCGCGAATCGGCCTCGATCCTGAGCGACGCGGTCAACCTGCTGGAGAAGGACCGTCCGCTGTCGGTGCAGGTGCTGCCGCAGTCCACCGGCCCGGGGCGCTGGGCCGACTGAGCCCGCGCTCTAGCGTCGCAAAAACCAACGCGCCATCGCTCAGCGGTGGCGCGTTTTTTGTGGGAGCGGCGTCATGGCATCTCTCGCAATCTGTTTCCCCCACGCGCAGGCGGATTCTGCTTGCCTGGTAGGAGCGGCTTCAGCCGCGCAGGCGTTCCCGGTAAAGCCTGTCGGGCGAAGCCGCGCCTGCAAGACACTTCCGTCGCTTTTTGAGCTGTCCATCAGGCGCGGAGGAAGAACGCGTCGCACCGCGCGTCTTGCTGTGGTCAGCGGGATGCACCATTGCCTTGGTAGGAGCGGCTTCAGCCGCGACGGGCGTTCCCGGGAACGCCTTGTCGCGGCTGAAGCCGCTCCTACGGATGAGAGACCTGTCGCGATCAGGGTGTTCCCACATCCCGCGTCCCCGCGACGACGCGGCTTTACCCCAGCGCCTGCCACACCTGGTGCAGGCCCAGTGCCAGCAAGGTCAGGAAGAACACGCGGCGAAACGTGTTGGCGGAGATGCGCTGGCGCAGCCGCGTTCCCAGCCACATGCCCGCAGCAGTGGGCAGCAGTGCCAACAACGACGGACCCAACGCCTGGGTGGGGAAGGCGCCGTGCGCGACCAAGGCGGCGGCCAGCGCCAGGGTGGCCGCGGCGAAGCAACTGCCGAGCGCGCGCATCAGCGCCTCCCGCGGCAGATCCAGCGCCACCAGGTAGGGCAGCACCGGCAACACGAACACACCGGTGGCGCCAGTCAGCAGCCCGGTCGCCAGGCCCACGGGTGCGGCCGCCCAGCGCGCCTGCGATGGCGACAGGCGTGCCTGCCACTGGCTCAGGCCGAGCACGGCGTACAGCGCCAACAACGCGCCCAGGCCGGCGTGCGCCAGCCGCGGGTCCGCGTCGGCGAGGACGCCGGCGCTGCCCCAGGTGCCGGCGACGATGCACGCCAGCAGCGGCCACAGC
Source organism: Xanthomonas protegens (assembly GCF_038442435.1). Classification (NCBI taxonomy): domain Bacteria; kingdom Pseudomonadati; phylum Pseudomonadota; class Gammaproteobacteria; order Lysobacterales; family Lysobacteraceae; genus Xanthomonas; species Xanthomonas protegens. The sequence goes on from NZ_JAQJCQ010000018.1 coordinate 97,203, forward strand.
CGCCGCAGCAGCGCGCCGGTGTCCGCGCCCCAGGCTTGTTGCAGGTTGGTCAATAGCGACGGCAGCGCCAGCAGCGCCGCGGCCTCGGTCGGCGTCAGCCACAGCCCCAACAGGCCCATCGCCACCGTCGGCAGGCCCATGCCGGCCACGCCCTTGACGCCGCCGGCGAGCAGGAAGACCAGGGCGATCGGCAGCAGATGCGGTGCGAGGGTGTCCATGGCATCCAGCATCGGCGCGCCGCGGCGGCCGGACAATGCGCGAATGCTTCAGGCAGACTTCGGCAACGACGAAGGCGGGAGGGCCGATGCACCTGGATTTCACCGATCTGCGGCTGTTCCTGGCGGTGGCCGAGGCCGGCAGCATCACTGCCGGTGCCGACCGCGCGGCGCTGTCGCTGGCCGCGGCCAGTGCACGCATCCGCGTGCTGGAGACGCAGCTCGGCGTCGCGCTGTTCGAACGCGGCCCACGCGGCGTCGGCCTTACCGCGGCCGGCACCGCGCTGTTGCGGCACGCGCGGCAGTTGCTGCGCCAGGCCGAGGCGATGCGCAGCGAACTGGGCGAGTACGCCGGCGGCCACCCGACCAGCGTGCGCCTGCTGGCCAATACCGCGGCGCTGTCGGAATGGTTGCCGGAACTGCTGGCCGAGTTCCTGGTGGCGCACCCGCGTATCGATCTGGCGCTGCGCGAGCAGGGCAGCGTCGCCGCGGCCGATGCGCTGCGCGAGCAACGCGCCGACCTGGCGGTGATCGCCGATCACGCCGATCTGCAGGGCCTGCAGGCGCACCCGTTCCGGCAGGATCGGCTGGTGCTGGTGGCCGCGGCCACGCATCCGCTGGCGCAGGCGTCGCAGCTGCGGTTCGCGCAGCTATCGGAGGCGCAGTTCCTCGGCCTGGCCGAGGACAGCGCGTTGCAGCAGCATCTGAGGACCCATGCTGCGCGTGCCGGTGGCCAGCTGCGCATCCGCGCGCAGGTGCATGGCATCGAACCGCTGTGCCGCATGCTGGCGCGCGGCGCCGGCGTGGCGATCCTGCCGCAGGCGGCGCTGGAGCGGGTCAGCGTGCGTGCGCAGTTGGTCGCGGTGCCGCTGCAGGAGCCATGGGCGCTGCGCCAGTTGTCGATCGTCTGGCGACCGACACCGGTGCCGTCGCCCCCTGTGCAGCAGGTCCTGGATTGGCTGTGTGCGCATGCGGCGCCGGCGGGGTGAGTGGCACAGGCCGGCGCGTTACTGACGCTTGCGACGACGTGCTGGAGTAGCGGGGTGGTGGGGCGTCGCTCACGTGCAGGGGCGACCCTTGTTCCATGTTCGCGATCAGTTGCGGCGGCTGTTTCCCCATCATGCGTGTCGCGGCTGAAGCCGCTCCTACGACGAGCGGCGCTTCGTCAGCGCACCTGCTTCCTGTGGGAGGGACTTCAGTCCCGACGGCCGCCGAAGTCGGGCGCTTTCCGGTGCGAGGTTGCGACTGAAGAACTGCTTCGATCACGCGCTTCCGCTTTGGCTCGGCCGGAGGCGTCGTTGTCTTTGCAGCGCTTGCGGTGGCCTTGGCCTGCCGGGCGCTCCGAAGCCTTTCCGGTCATGCGCGTCGCGGCTGAAGCCGCTCCTTGTATCTGGACATGTCGCCCCTAAACAGGCGTCATGTCTTCCGACTGATCATCGGAGGAGGTGTGG
>NZ_JAQJCQ010000019.1:0-87254 GCF_038442435.1 Xanthomonas protegens
GGGGGGGGGGGGGGGGTTTTGGGTGGTGGGTGGGGGGTGGGGGTGGGTGAGGGGGGGGCGGGCGGGGCGGGCCGGCGCGCCCCCGCGCCGCGCGGGGGGGGGGGGGGCGGGGGGGGGGGCGGCCCCCCCCCACCGCTCGGCCGCGCAAACCACGGCACTCACTGGCAGTGCTGCAACAGCTTCTCCAGTTCCGCCGCGGCGACGGCGGCAGGTGCCTTGCTCTTGATCAGGTCATAGCAGGCCATGGTCGATATGCCGCTCGCCAACCGTTGCGCAGCCACGCCGGTCGAGAACATCTTGCCCAACCCGATCGACGCTGAGCCCTTGCCATTGACGGTGCTCGTGCCATCGAAGCTGCCAAAGACGGAATAGGAGTCGCCCAGATTGCTGCGCGCGATCTTCGCATTGGCGGACTTGAGAATGGCTTCCTGCAACTCCGACGCTTTTTGCTTGCTGGCGTACTCGGACGCCACGGCGGCGGCGTTCTGCCGCAGGTCGTTCTCGCTCTGAGCGAAGCCCGCGAGAATCGCCTGATCTTCGGCAGTGGGCGCGAGCGCGTCCATGGCGCTCTTCGCGGCGATCACGTCCGCCTCTTCGACCGTGCCCGGGCTCGCCGCCGCTGCCTGCAGCGACGCCCATTTCAGCTTCGCTTGATCGTATGCGCTTTGCCGCTTGGCGGCTGCGCTGTAGCTGTCGCGCAGTTGCTTGAGCTTGCTATCGGCCTCGATCATCGCCTGCTTCGCCAGCGTCTCCTCCGACAGCGCCCTCGCATAGTCAGTCGATGCCTTCTTGGCCGCTTCGATCCGCGCATCTTCGCTGGTCCCGTCGGCGTCCGAATCGCCCTCTCTGGCGACGCCGGAGATCACCAGCAGCTCGTACCCCTGTTTGCTGCAGTCGGCACCGGCAACGCCGTCGTTGCACTTTCTCGCCACCGCCACCGGCACATAGGCCGCATCCACCTGCTTGTAGCCCAGGTTCATCGAAATGCCTGGGTTTTCGGTGGATGCCGTGGAAACATCGACACCGAAGCTCGTCTTCGACGCGTAGACCAACGGCGCCTGCTCCAAATGTGCGCAGCCGCCCAACAGCAGAACAGAGAAACAAGCCAGAGACGTTTTCATCGTGACACCTCCTGTGATGCGATGCAGACCTGAGACACATCGCCACCGCCGGCCTGCAGGATCGCAAGCAGGCGGCGGACCTCGGCTTCGGTATTGGACATCAGCACGATGCGGCACGCGTCCGCATCCGGGGGAACATAGATCGCGGTTTCGGCGTGCCAGCCCAGCGTCCACCCGCGCGGGGTCTGCGAAATTCCCAGCCCGCGCGAACGGATCGCCACAGGGGCCAATCCCGTCGTGGCGACGCGTGCGCCGAACAGGCCACGCACGACCACGTCCTCTCGCGCGGTGGAGACCGTCACCACCGCGCACGCACTGCAGTTGGCTGCGACGCACGCCAGCAGCACCAGCACTCTGGCGCGAATACGAGATGCAGACATGCCGGCCCCCCGCAGCACTCCCCGATGTCGATCTTCGTCAGACGGGCAAGCCCGGTCAATCGTGACGAGTATCACATCGTAGACATTTCGCATGCGTCGCGCGTGGCGCGACTGCGCCGGCCGCATTCACGGCGAAGAATGAAACCGCAGACGCCGCCGCTACGTTGCCGCCGCAGGCGGCGGCGACAGCTGCGCACTGGCCTGCTGCAGACGCTGCAGCGTCCGCAGCATCAACGGCCGATGCCGCGCCAGCTTCATCCACGCCGGCAACCGCGCCACCATCGAGCGCCCGAACAGGCCGCGGCGTTCGCGCAGCGTCGCCGCCACGTAGTCCTGCAGCTCCTGCAGATGGCGCGGGTTGTAGGCCCACAGCACGCCGGCGCGGGTCGGCGCGACCAGCGCCAGCGGCAGGCCGAAATGCGGGTCGCTGGGCGACCCGTCGCGCATGCGGTACGTGGTGACGGCCACTGCGCTGCTTTTCCCGCAATGCGCGCAACGCCCGGGCAAGTTCGCGGGCACCGGGGTTGCACCGGTCGACGTCGCACGGACCCGCACCCACTTGTGTCCGCAATGGCCGCAGGCGCGATGGCCTTCCAGTTGCACCGCTCCCACCCAGTCGTCGGCATCGCTGTCCAGCCCAGTAGCGCACTGGCCACAACGGAATCGCGCCTGCCAGCGGTAAGGCTCCCACTGCGCCAGCACCCACCCCGGCGCGCCACAGCGATGGCAGCGCACCGCCACCTGGTCCGCATAGGCGGCCAAGGGCGTGCCGTCGTTGCGATGCCGGAGCGGTGCGCCAGGCGACGCCGCGTCGGCGCGCGACAGCGACTCACGCATACAGCACACCCGGCCGCGCGTCCTCGACGATGGCGTGCGGCAGGAACCGCGCGCTGTCGCAAGTGATCGGGCCATCGTCCTCGCGGATGCCGATGCCGCAGGCGCGGTCGCCGACGATCCAGCTGCCGACCATCGGGTAGCGACCCTCGAACGCCGGCAGCGGATGCGCCTGCTGGCGGATGTAGGGACCGGCATAAGGGCCGTCGCTTTCCAGCACGCGGCCGTCATCCAGGTGCAGCACGATGTTGGCGCCCTCGCGCGAATGCAGCGGCTTGCGCACCCAGCCCGGCGGCAAGGCGCTGCCGTCATCGAACGCGGCCGGCAGCAGGTTCGGATGGCCGCGATGGCGCTCCCACAGCAGCGGCAGGATGCCCTTGTTGCTGAGCAGCGCCTTCCACGGCGGCTCCAGCAGGCGCAGGCCCGATCCCGGCAGCGCCTGGCCGAAACGCTCGGCGAACATGTCCTCCAGCGGATACAGCTTGAACAGCGCGCCGATCACCGTGTCGTACAGATCGGTGTAGCGGCCGTCGCTGGACAGGCCGATGTCCTCGATCGCGATCAGCTCGCCGCCGACACCGGCCTGCGCAGCGCAGTCGCGCAGGTAGGCGACCGTGCCCTGGTCCTCTTCCGAATCGCGCACCGCGGCGAAGTACAGCGGCGGCGGCAGCCCGCCGGCGAGCGCGGCGAAGCGCTCCAGCAAGGCTTCGTGGATGGAGTTGAACTGGTCGGCGTCGTCCGGCAGGCGGCCCTGCGCGCGCTGGTCCTCCAGCCATTGCCACTGGAAGAATGCCGACTCGAACAGCAAGGTCGGCGTGTCGTAGTTCAGTTCGTAGAGCTTGGCCGGGCTGCGGCCGTCGTAGGCCAGGTCCAGGCGCCCGTACAGATGCGGCTCGCGGCGCCGCCAGCTATCGGCGATCCAGTCGCGGAACGCCGGCGGGATCGCCAGCCGCTGCATCAGCGCCTCGCTGGCGACGATCTCGTCGAGCAAACCCATCGCCATCGCGTGCAGTTCGGCGCTGGGATCTTCCAGGTCGCGTTCGATCTGGCGCAGGCTGAACGCGTAGTAGGCGCGTTCGTCCCAGTAGCGCTGGCCGTCGATGGTGTGGAAGCGGAAACCGTACTCCGCGGCCTGGGCGCGCCAGTCGCCGCGCTCGACGATCGCGATGCGTTTCATGCGGGGTCTCGTGCGAAGAGAGAAAAAGCGGTACTCAGCTGCCGAAGCCGCGTCCACCGGCGGATTCGCCGAAACCGCCGCGGCTGACGGTGACCGCCCGGTTCGGCGTGGCGCCGATGTGGGTCATGGTCTGGTTGCCGCGCAGCATCGTGCCGCTGACGGCCGCCGCACCGGCACCGCCGGAATAGGACGCCGGCCGCTGCCACTGGTTCTGCCGGTCCTGGTAGGCGGGTGCCGCATTGAAACCGGCAGCGCGGTTGTTGTTGAGCATCTGCGACAGGAAGAAGCCGGTCATCATCGGCCCGATGAAGGAGTGGCCGTGGCTGTCGCGCTGCTCCACGCAGCGATCCTGCGCATAGTCCTGCGCGCACTGCTCGCGGCTGGCGTACTTGGGTCCCTGCTCGGCCGCCTGCTTCTGCGCCTGCGCGAAGGCCTCGCGGCAGGTGGCGATGTCGTGGGTCTGCGCCACGCAGGCGTCCACCGAGGTGTACAGGCCTTCCTGGGCCTTGGCTTCCGGCTCGCGCCCGCAGGCGGTGAACAGCAGCGGCGCGGCGCTCATCAGCAACAACGCGGTCGTCTTCGACCTTTTCATGGCAACGTCTTCCTGAGTCCAGCCACGATGATGCCCGGTTCCGCCGGCCGCGGAAACCCGCAGCCGGCGGTTGGGCATCACCGCGACGCACGCGCGATGCGTCAGCTCTTCGGCGGCGGCGGCACGTAGCTGGACAGGCGCGCGTCGAAGTACGGCTGCACCGCAGCGATATTGGACTTGACCTGGATGTCCATGCCGACGTCGCGGCTCATGCCGAGCACGTCGTTGTCCGGCCAACCGGGCCCGAAGCACCACTGCGTGCTGGGGATGTTGTTGGCCTGCAGGTGCGCGAGCATGCGCTTGGTCGCCAACTCCGCGCTGGCGTTGCCGGCCGGGTAGCCGTGCTCGCCGAGAAAGCCGCGCTTGCCTCTGTGCGCCAGCCAGTCGATGAACGGCGTGACCATGTCGATGCCGGTGTCCGGCGCGACGGTTTCGTTGGGATTGGCCCAGTTGCCGCCGCCTTGGCCCTCGTTGTCCAGGTAGTTGTGCGCCTCATAGACGATGCGGTCGTACGGGTCGGGGATCGTGTCCAGGTTGTTGGACACCTGGTCCCATAGGCGCGCGCTGGCGTACTGATTGCCGCAGACGAACACGTAGTGCGACCGGTCGAAGTCGAAGATGCGCGCCGCGGTCGCGGTGGCGGTGCGCAACCAGTGATCGGCCATCACCAGCTTGCTGCCGTCGGCGTTGAGTTCCGGTCCCTGGTAGGGCTCGTTCATCAGGCCCCAGCCGAAGATCGCCGGATGCGAGCGGAAGCGCTGCACGATGCGGCTCCACAGATCCGGCAGGCCGGCGGCGTTATACAGCGTGCAGCCCGGCGTACCGATCACGCGGTACTCGTAGAGCTTGAGCAGATTGTCGGCAGGATCGAAGTAGGCCAGGTACAGGAAATTGCCCTTGCGGTAGGTCCCGTTCCACACCGCTTGGTCGGCCGGATCAGTCACCGCGCGGCAATCCGGTCCGATCAACTGTCCGGATCCATCGCGCCGATAGCCGGACTTGCTCGCCACCTTGATCGGCAGACGCATGTAGTCGTGCAACTCCAGGATCGCCACCTTGCCGCGCTGCGCGAGCCGATTCAGCACCTTCTCGACCTGATCGCAATACGTGGCGTTGAGCGGCATGCCCTGGCCGGTGCTGAAGCGTGCGGCGGTGGTGGGCAGGCGGAACAGCGGGCAGGCACCGGCGGCGGCGATGTGCTGGTCGCGGATGTCGCGGTAGTGCCGGTCGATGACGGCGTTGTCCACGAAGTTGTTGGACGCCAGCCCAGACAGGTTGAGGCCGGCGAACGGCAGCGAGCCCGCGGCGCGGGCCTGGCCACCGAGGCCCCAGAGCGCGGCGCCGGCGGCGATGCCGACACCGGCGCGCAGCACGCTGCGGCGGCCCGGATCGGCCGGGGTGGAGGCGAGGGACGGGGTGGGGGAGGAAACAGCGGAAGACGACGAACGCACATGCCGAAGCATGGACACCTCCTGTGGTCATGATGGGCGAGCCGGGCCTACGCCCCCTGACGCACCGGCCTCCGCAGTCTGCCAAGCGCAGGCAGGCGGGTCTGCGACCCGCTTCGCACTCCCGGCCGGCGCGCGGCGGCGCCAGCCTGCGTGCTAACGTGGTCGGCCCACCGGTGGGCGCCCAGGACGGTTGCAGCAGCAACGATCCGATCGCGCCACCATCGCCAGCCTCCCCGCCCGCTCGTTCGCTGCTCCCATGCCCGACTATCGCTCCAAGACCTCGACCCACGGCCGCAACATGGCCGGCGCCCGCGCGCTGTGGCGCGCCACCGGCATGCAGGACGCCGACTTCCACAAGCCGATCATCGCCATCGCCAATTCCTTCACCCAGTTCGTGCCCGGCCACGTGCACCTGAAGGATCTCGGGCAACTGGTCGCGCGCGAGATCGAGCGCGTCGGCGGCGTGGCCAAGGAGTTCGACACCATCGCCGTGGACGACGGCATCGCCATGGGCCACGACGGCATGCTGTACTCGCTGCCCAGCCGCGAGATCATCGCCGACTCGGTCGAGTACATGGTCAACGCGCACTGCGCCGACGCGCTGGTGTGCATCTCCAACTGCGACAAGATCACCCCCGGCATGCTGATGGCCGCGCTGCGCCTCAACATCCCCACCGTGTTCGTCTCCGGCGGGCCGATGGAAGCCGGCAAGACCAAGCTCGCCGACCACAACCTGGACCTGATCGACGCGATGGTGATCGCCGCCGATCCCACCGCCTCCGACGAGAAGGTCGCCGCGTTCGAGCGCAGCGCCTGCCCCACCTGCGGCTCCTGCTCGGGCATGTTCACCGCCAACTCGATGAACTGCCTGACCGAAGCGCTGGGCCTGGCCCTGCCCGGCAACGGCACCGTGGTGGCCACCCATGCCGACCGCGAGCAACTGTTCCTCAAGGCCGGCCGCACCGCGGTGGAACTGTGCCACCGCTGGTATGGCGCCGAAGACCCGCGGGCGCTGCCGCGCGGCATTGCCACCTTCGAGGCGTTCGAGAACGCGATGACCCTGGACATCGCCATGGGCGGCTCCACCAACACCATCCTGCACCTGCTCGCCGCCGCGCAGGAGGCCGAGGTGCCGTTCACCCTGCTCGACATCGACCGCCTGTCCAAGCGCGTGCCGCAACTGTGCAAGGTGGCGCCGAACACGCAGAAGTACCACATCGAGGACGTGCACCGCGCCGGCGGCATCGTCGCCATCCTCGGCGAACTGGCGCGCGGCGGCCTGCTGCACACCGACCAGGCCACCGTGCACAGCCGCAGCTTGGCCGAGGCCATCGCGCAGTGGGACATCACCCAGAGCGACGACCCCGCCGTGCACACCTTCTACCAGGCAGGGCCGGCCGGCATCCCCACCCAGGTCGCCTTCAGCCAGGCCACGCGCTGGCCCAGCCTGGACGCCGACCGCGCCAACGGCTGCATCCGCGACGTCGCCCACGCCTATTCACAGGAGGGTGGCCTGGCGGTGCTGTACGGCAACATCGCCGAGGACGGCTGCGTGGTGAAGACCGCCGGCGTGGACGAATCCATCCACGTGTTCGAGGGCAACGCCAAGGTGTTCGAAAGCCAGGACGCCGCGGTCAAGGGCATCCTCGCCGACGACGTCAAGGCTGGCGACGTCGTGGTGATCCGCTACGAAGGCCCCAAGGGCGGCCCCGGCATGCAGGAAATGCTGTACCCGACCTCGTACCTGAAGTCCAAGGGCCTGGGCAAGCAATGCGCCCTGCTCACCGACGGCCGCTTCTCCGGCGGCACCTCCGGCCTGTCGATCGGCCACGCCTCGCCGGAAGCGGCGGCCGGCGGCGCCATCGGCCTGGTCCGCGACGGCGACCGCATCCGCATCGACATCCCCCAACGCCGCATCGACCTGCTGGTCTCCGACACGGAACTGGCCACGCGCCGCGCCGACCAGGACGCCCGTGGCTGGAAGCCGGCTGAGCCGCGCCCGCGCAAGGTGAGCACTGCATTGAAAGCCTATGCGTTGCTGGCGACCAGTGCGGACAAGGGGGCGGTGCGGGACAAGGCGATGTTGGAGGGGTGAAGCGTTGCCATGAAGGCCGTGGGTTGCCGCGGTCTTCATGGCGTCCAGGTACTGCACTGTGGGAGGGACTTCAGTCCCGACGCGGGATCACAAACGTCGCTGCTGCATTATTTTCTGACGCCTTTGACGCTCGCCGCCGCCCCTAGACCATCCAGCGGACTGCGCATCGCTGGACTTCCTCGGACAGCTGGTCGGCCGACCCGACCACTGCGTGGATCCACCGACCGATGTGCGGCCGGGAACAGGTATTGCCAGCCCGGTTCGACCTCCGCATTGGGGTATTTGCGCACCAGCGCATGCGGCAGGTACACAATCCCTGCCCCTTCGGCCAGATCCGCCGCGTGCAGCAGCAGTGCACTATCGCGTTGCCGCAGCAGCGGCTCGCCCAGGCGCATTGGCAATGGCACACGCCGATCCTTGCCGCCCTTGCCGTCACGCACCACGATCTTGCCGCGCCCCAGCTCCACATCCTTGATCCGCAATCGCAGGCATTCCAGCAGCCGCATGCCGCTGCCATAGAGCAGCCCGGCCATCAGCCAGCAAGGTCCCTCCAGCGCGACCAGCAAACGCGCGACCTCCTCGACCGAGAGCACCACCGGAATCCGCCGCGGTCGCTTGGCGCGGGCCAGATTCTCCATCCATGGCAGTTCCATGCCCAGACCCTCTCGATAGAGGAACAACAAAGCTGCCAGCGCCTGGATTCTGCGTTCCGGCCGAGACCTGCCCCCGGGTCGCCAGATCGATCCGGAACGTTTCGACCTCGGCCTGCCCCATCCGCGCCGGATGTCGCTTGCCGTTGGCCAGGATGAAGCGCCGCATCTAGCCAATGTAGGCTTGCTCGGTACGCAAGCTGTAATGCCGAAGCCGCAACCGGCCACGCACCTGCTCCAACAACCTCGGCGATTGATGCGTCGTTACGCCTTCATCGTCATGGGTGTAACTCATACGCCAGTTCGAACGTCGGATAACGTAGCCAGCATTGGCGCACGGAGCCGCGACCACCATCAGGCAAGTCATTGATGCAGGCTGGGAATTTCCCGCTTTGCAGACGTCTGGCGTTGGTGGATACTTGGGGCATCACCGCTTTTGGGCGGGACAATAGTAGTTAGGCGGTAGTGCTGTACGTGTGGTGTGGCTTCCGTCTTCGGCACGTGCCTTGGCACTTTGGCGGTCGGCTACGGTGCGCGGTCCTTTCGTCTTCCGCCATCGAATCAATCGCCCCTACTCCGTCCAGTTTCATTCCGCCACTGCGCTCATTGCCCTCGGCTTCGATGGCACCCGGCTGCAAGTACCTTGGGCAAACCCCATGGCCCATCATCTGTGGCATGATCGGCTCACGGTGACGGTGCTGGGGTGCATGGTCCATTTTCACCACCTTCTTGGCACCACCGTCTAACTATTCATTCAAGCCGACGCCGCTCTTTGGCGCGGCTTAATTCAGGCGTTAGCACTCATGTCGACCAATAAGCCTCGATTCTTTTTCACAGCGACCCAATCAGTCAGCGACCGAATTGGAGAGCTCTTTAGCTTCACATGGGCCAGCTATGCCGGACTTCGTGAACTCTGGTGGCAAGCTCGTGGTTTCAGCGCTCAATTTCCTGCGCTTTCGATTAAAGATGTAGAGGCAAAATTCCTGTCCGTCCCGAAAATGCCGGGAGGTGTCGACATGAAGAAGATGATTCTTGATCGAGACTGGCTATATCATGAAAGAGAATTTTCAAAGTCCCTAATATTCGGCGGCTGCACTCTTTATGAGAGCTGGGCCGAGAGCGTATGCAGAGACATTTTCAACGCGCCTGCAGCTGCAAAACACTCCAAGAGTATTCAATTTCCTATTAATCATAACAAGTCTCAGCCAAATGGCTTCAAGGCGGTCGTTGCGGCAGCCAACGCAAATCAATCTGTGCTCATCAAAGGAAATATATTTCCCACTGTGTGCGCTGCATCTTCAAACTGCTGGGGAACGGCCAACGAGCACCTTACTGCTTATAGATACTTCAAAGAATGCAGAAACGCGATGATTCACTCGTCTGGACTTGTGAATAACGACGTCCTGTCAGCTCATCAGCAATTACAGAATTTGCATGGCATTAACCCCCCTCCCTTTCGACATGGCTTCGCCATTCCAGCACCGCAGCTCGGGGAGCCAATTCCTCTAGATTTACGCGATGCGACACTGTTTGTAACCGTGGTTCGTCGCCTAATACACACGTTTGATGCGGCCCTCTGTGTCTCGACCGCATCCGAATCGATACTTAACTCGAGAGTAGAAAATGTGCGTGCGACCAGCTCAAAATGGAAGACCTTTCCCGCTGATCCTGCAAGTTATAGAAAAAGGGTGCATAGGCTACTTTCGGCTTCTATGATTCCTGATCCCGTGAATATCGACCAAGTTGCAGATTGGTTAAAGGGGAAGGGCACCATCTAGGCGCAAGCTCTAACAATTCATTCAAGCCGACGCCACTTCGCGGCGCGGCTTAATTCAGGTAGGCGTCAGGGGGCTTGCTGTGACGAAACTATGGACTTGGGGTGGCACCTTCTTTGGGCATAGAAAAGGTGATGACCTCTGGACGCACGCTGGAAGACATGTTGGTCGTTTCGTCGGAGATAGCGTGTTCGCCCCGAATGGTCGTTACCTCGGTGAGATTCGCTCTACCAATCGCCTCATCACTAAGCAATCCAAGCTCAATAGTACTGGCCCTTCCTTTTCCCCCAAGATGTCTCATATTGGATATGTGCCAAATGTTGGCTTCGTCGGTTACGTCATGATTGTTGGCTATCAAGATTTCCCCGGGCCAGATGGCGTGTGAGGCCTAACAATTCATTCAAACCGAACCCGCTTCGCGGGTCGGCTTAACTCAGGCATTAGGCTCCATGTATCGAGTAATCCTTGCCTGTAGTGGAGTTCCTGAGCAGGTCGGGGCCACCGCAACCTGTGACATTGCCGAGGAGTTCACGCACCGGCCCTGGCACCAAAACGTTCAGTGCTCTTGGGACGACTCTCGGTTGCTGCTGCAAGCGGACAACGCCTACGACACAAATGGTTCTGCCCTGACGGACGAGTTCTCGGATGCTATCGCAGCATGCATTGCGGAGGGGTTAAATGGCAGCATCACAGTCGAGTCGGTCACAGCGCTGGCTGGGTGAGAGCGGCGGGTTCAATGAGCGAGGCCGCGTTCGCATGGTTCCGGCTAATGCCACTACCACTTCAGGAGCCAGCGCAATGAGCGTCGTGCGGTACAAAGGCCGCGCGTTGCCGCTATGAGCCGCCTGCCTAACAATTCATTCAAGCCGAAGCCGCTTCGCGGCTCGGCTTAGTTCAGGCGTTACACACAAGACTCAATCTTAGGCGCATGAGACCACTACAACATGAATGATACTGAAGAGCACCCAAGCCGCGAAGAATTCCTAGGTTCACTATGGAGCGAAATCATCAATTCGCCGATGCAGGAATTCTGGATCGACAATGCAATTGACGCATCGCAGAAGCAGCCAAATGGTCCATTCGGGGACGCGGGCCCAGCCCTGGAACGGTTGCTTTCTTTGGGAGCATCGAGGCGTGACCTGTCCCTCCTTTATCGCATGGCATCCTATGAGGCCGTGTTCGACACGCTCTATAAAATGGCTGATGCAGGGATCAAACCAGATGACGCAGCCATGCTTTTTGAGGACGTGCTTGGCTCGGACCCGTCGGGTTTAGACGCTGGGCCTGGTTCAGCGCCAGAGAAGAACGCCTAACAATCGATGCAAATCTCTCGTACTAATCGCTGGGCGGGCTAACGCTCGATCTCTAGAAAACGCTGGGCGCCGCAGCACATGTCTCCCTGTCGATCAAATTTTCAGGAAGGTTCGCCGCTTGCTTGGCTTGCTCACAGATATCAAGGTGTTGAGAAGCCGCATTTCTGGAGATGCAGCGATCTTCGAGATTTGTAGTCGTAGCCCAAGAGCGACACTCGTAGTCCAGCTGCTTTTTTCAGCGTAATCCCTACACAGGCGTCAAATGAGCTCTTGGACATGCGGCATGCTGACGCTACTCTCAGTTACTTTGATCAGCACGTCTTGCGCTTCGCAGGCGAGGATTGATGCAGCGCACTGCAAGGCTCAGGACGGGAACATACGCGGAGTCGGCCTTTCACTACGCCGGCCTATGTCATTCCCTTTCGAATGGCGGAATGGAGTGCCAGGGCAGCCAGGAATGCAAAGGGATATGCAAGGCGTCACCGGACGCCAAGATTCGAGCCAAGGCCAGCGGAACATGCCAAGCAGATACACACGACATCTACGGTTGCTACAACGAGGTCAAGGTGGGAATGGGCGTGACTGGCATATGCTTCGACTAGCCATGGCCGCCCCGACAATGCAGTCGAGTCCAAGCCGCTTTGCGGATCGCCTTACTTCAGGAGTTATGCCTCATGAGCACTGATCCGATGGCCAAGGTGTTGTTCCGTGTCCCAGACGATGAGGGCGGGGCCATGGTCGAAACGCTTTGGGCAGTGCCACTCGGTGATGACCGATACACGCGGGACAAATCGCCCTTCCATGCTTACGGCATCTCCTGGCAGAACACGCTCTTTTCCCCGTTGACCTGCAAGAGGCCCGCACGCGCAACGAAAGCCGCATGACAAAGCGCCATCCAAGCGGGTACCCATGCATGGTGCGGTTCCATCCACGCATCCTTGCGAATCGAAAGGAGATCCCATGATTGAAGGCAAGAGCAAACTCGATCGCAAAAAGCACCTGGCGTCGATCGTCGCCGGTCATCTCGTGTCTCTCGGCCACACCGCTTCGGTTGTGGAAGGGAGGGTCAATTCGGCCGGTCACAGGGATCAGGTGCTCGTCGATAGCGCGATCGGACTGGTGCATGTCACCGCATCGAGCAACACCGAGCCGAACGGCAGCATCCTGTGTTCGGATATCGAAGACGGGGATCAGTCGTTCCTCGCCGACAAGGAAGTCGTGGCTTTTGGCTGGAACACCGGCGATGGGCGGACGACGGTCATGCTCGTGCCTGCGGAGGCGGTGCGCGGCAACAAATCGATGACCAAGGATCAGATCAGGTCGGCTAGCATTCGCGCGTACACCCTGATGCTCGGTCCACATACATGAGCCTCGATGCAGGCACGACCGGCCCGAGCCGGCCTGGTCCAACGCTCAGGCACCATTTTCCACCCAAGAAGGCAGACCGCCCGATGAAATCGCTCCGCCGCTGTACGCTTCTTGCACTCGCACTGCTGGCCTTTTGTTTTTCTGCCACGGCGGGAAATCCCCAAGATGCGGTAGTGACCTACCCCGCCGATGCCGCTGTGCCGATCTCGCTCACCTTGCTGACGCGCCAGGGAAAGGTAGGGCGCGACAACGCGATTTACGACAACTACCGCCCACAGGTGCGATTCTCCGGTGAGAGTAAGGACGTCATGTGTGCAGTACGCATTCCCAAAGCGCAGCAGAAGATCGAACCCGGCGAGACCGCTGCCGTGTCTCTGAGTTGCATCGAGCAGTTCCACGTTTTGGAAAAAGACAGGTCGTTCATCGCCTATGAGGGTGGGCGCAAGGTCGCCGAGGGCACCCTGCGTTGATGACGCTGGCAACGTCGGGCGACACGGCGCGTCAGCGCAGAGCCGGCATCGGACCGGCGCAGCGCGTCGCTTGCTCGATGCGGATTGTCCCCGCCCTCCCAGCACGCGACGCACTTCTCGCTCGCTGATCGCGCGCCCCGTACAGCCGGCCATGCGCTGGAAATCGATCTTTGCCTATGCCGCCCTGCTGTTTGTTCTCCAGTGCGGCGTTGGCTTTTTCAGCGGCTTATTCGACCTAGGCGGCTTGGTAAATGCCTGGACCCTTCTCTCTTTCCTCCTATGCGCCGCACTCTTCGCACACCTCGCATTGCGTGTGGCGCAACACCGCCTCGCGCACGCCTGCCTCATCCTGGTCGTGTACGCCGTCTTCGCGGATGTTCTCGCGGCGCTATTGCCACCAGACATGGCGGACGAACCAGCGATGTTTGTCGCTCTGGAATGGCTGCAGCTGCTCGCCTCCACAGGCCTCGGCCTGCTTGTCGGCTGGGTGTTTCGGCGCGCGGCCGATCGACGCCGGCTGCTGTAGTCGCGTGCAGCACGCGGCTACACCTGCCAATGTCGCCCGAAGGTTGGCTGACGCTCATGGTCAAGATCATCAAATTCGTTGGAAAAGGAACGGTGCTGCTCCTCCTGGCAACGCTTGTCGCACTGGTCGCTTACGATGCACTCGCTGTCCGCCCACATCTGGCCCGAATCCGCGATCTGCTCACCCAGGCCAATCCAGAAGATGCCGCTCCTCCCGAAGCGATCCGCAGGCTGATCGATGCGAATGTGGGGTCGCCCTCCCCGCATGTGGCTCCGCTGGTGACGTCCCTCGTCTACACGGATTTGGCGCAAGGTCAGTCGCAAGTGCGCAACGCGCTTTGGAGCATGCTGCTACCGATGCACTTCGACGAGTCGCACATGTACGGCCTCTACTGCATTCTTTCCTATAACGGCACAGATCATGGATTGAGCAGCTTTGCCAATCGGGAATTCGGTAAACCGCTTAGCCAGCTCTCACCACTGCAGGCAGCGACCACCGTTGCGGTCACCCATGCTCCTACGATCTACTTGAAAGATCGCGACAAACTGGGCCGGCGCGCTCGGACGCTATTGGCAAGGTCCCGGCCTCCGCATTAGACCTCCGTGCTGCAAGAGGCGACGCCGTCGTTTTTCCTCCCCGACTCTCCTCTGACATGACCCGGCACAACGGGATTGGCACAACATGAAGAAGACAATGGCAAGCATTGTCATGACAGCGACCTTGACGATCCTGCCGCTCGCAGCACCGGCGTCTGGGCCAGTGTCATCCATCACCCAAGCGACACTGCAGGAGTCCGAGAGCGAATACCAGCACAGCCCGCTGTGCGGTAAGGACGAGCTCACCCTGTGGACGTGCCAGACGCGCAAGCGAGAGTTTTCGCTATGCTCGTCGAGGGCGGTCAACCGGACCTCGGGCTACCTGCAGTACCGAGCGTCGGAGAGCGGCAGGCTGGTGCTGCAGTACCCCGCACAGCAGAAGCCGCCGACGGGTCTTTTCACTTACAACACATTTCCCAACGGAAACGCATCGATCGAGTTCAGCAACGGCGGCTACCGGTACAGTCTGTTCGATCCACTCCGATCCGCGTCGTCCATCTCCGTCTCCGGACCTGGGGCGTCCGACAAGACCACGCAGATCGCCTGCGGCCCGAACCAGACGCTGCAGCTCAACTACACCATGCGATTGATGTACGACGCAGGGGTCTGGGTCGATCCCTGAATGCGATGACCCATGTCGCATTGTCGGTGTCCCGCTCATCAGGACCGGCCGCCCACCGAGTGCGGTGGCGGTAGCGGTAGATGCAATCTGCGCTTGCTACACTCGGCGCGGCGGCCCGGCTCCCGCAAGCGACCAGGCCGACGCCCGCAGCAAAACCGCCACACCTTCGGCGTTTCCTCCCGCAACCTCGTTCTCTCTCGTCGACTATCGGTGCCATCATGAAACAGGCCATCGCGCTTCTCCTGCTCGCCTTCGCCTCCTCGTCCGCTTTCGCGGCCGGCAGATCCTGCGAGGAGTTGAAGGCCGAGCTCACCGCAAGACTCGATGCCCGCGGGGTCAAGGACTACACGCTGGAGATCCTCGACAACGCCGATATCAAGGCGGACCGCAAGGTCATTGGCAGTTGCGCGGCGGGGAGCAAGAAGATCGTCTACAGCAAGAACAAGTCGTCGACGTAAGCGACATGGGTTGTTACGTCATGGGTTGTTACGTCATGCATGCAACGTGGACGCGAGGCATTGTCGTCGCGCGGAGAAGGAGCATGTCATGCAGGTAGTAGATCACGCACCTCATGCATGGTTCCTCCTGCACGACGGCGACACGCTGCTGCTCGACGTCAACTGCAACCATGGCCCGGTCGGTTACGCGTGGACCATGGCGCTGACTGCCCAGGAAGTTACGCAGTTCCAGGCGCTCGGGCGTGATTTCATCGCGCAGCTTGCCGAGCGCGTGCAGTCGACCGCGCCGGGGGTATTGGGCAATCGGTCTCCATATCTGGTTCGCAAAGCGGATGCCGAGACTCGCCAGCGCGTCACCCTGGCCATCAAGTCCTGGAACCAGAGCAACTGACTGTCCTTGGTTTCCTGCCTGGAAATCAACGCAGCGTTGCTGATCGTGCCAGTTGCAATACGCAAGCCACACCCGGCAATCGGCTGATGTACCTGACCGGCATCGCGCCGGGTGATTAGGCACGCCGCTTTGTCACCGTCTTGCGACAGTGCGGGATCGCGCCGATCCTCGGACTGGAGTAGGTTCGTCGCGTACGGGTCGATGGGCAGACCCGCCGACCCGAAGACAGGTGCCGCTTGCCATGCGTGTATTTCTGGACGACGAGCGAGCGACACCCAATGGATGGACAAGGGCCTATTGGCCGGATGACGTCATCGCGCTGCTCCAGACCGGGAAAGTAGAAGAACTCAGCCTGGATCACGATCTCGGCGACGAGGCGCGCGGAACAGGCGACGACGTGGTGCTCTGGATCGAGGAGGCGGTCGCTCTACGGTCTTTCGTCCCGCCGAGGATGCACGCCCATTCTGCAAATACTTCGGCGGGAGATAAGATGCGTCGTGGCATCGAGGCGATCGAGCGGATGGCGGCGGAGCGTGGGCGCGTGGGCGCGTGGCTCCATCGCGATGCGACTGACATGCGACTGATCGCCTGCGCTTTGCGCGGCGCACACTTGGTGACTTTTCACGCCGCATCCTCGTTTTCCAACAGCGACTGCAACCATGACAAAGAATCCGGAAGCCCAACGTCGCAAAGCCCTCCGCAGGGCGGCAGAGCACGAGCAGCGTCTACTTGAAGAAGCCACCCTTCCGCTTCCCAAGGAAACGCTCTGGGCACTGTTCGATTACTTGAATGACGCGCTCGCCGATGGCTGCGATCACTCCTTGCGGCTGACCACGCAGTTTCTCGCATCCCGCGATGTCGCCCCGGAACCGGTCATTCCCTGGCTTGGCGCGTACGGCGGCTTCTGCGATTGCGAAGTGCTTTTCAATGTCGAGGAGCGCTGGGGCAAGGAGTGAGAGTGCACGTGACCTCCCGTACGGCCTGACAATACTTTGGCGGCATCGTCTTCAAGGCACAGCACCAGGCCACGCTGCAGCCCTGGTACCAGCGTCATCTCGGCGTCGACGTGTAGGCTTGGGGCTGCGCGGCCTGTCAACTGTCGCCATGGCCGCGCCTGCTATGAGTGGACCATGGTAGTGGACGAAGAGGAAGCCGCTCACCATCGCGGGCGCGGGCGCGCCTTCATCGCGTAGCTCGCCGAAGAGGTGCAGTGGGCCGCTCCGGACATGCTCAACAGGCGGTCGCCGCATCTCGGACGCAACGTCGATCGGGAAACCGGCCAGCGCTTCACTAGGCCATTCAAGGGTCTGCGTGAGGGAGGCTGACAGCCAGACTCACCGCCTGGGGGCCGAAGGCAAGGCGCCACACTTGTTGCTCCCTTGTACGTGACAGTCCAGCCACTGGCTGGCCGCCAGCCATACGCACCAGGCGGTATCGCATGCCGTTTCGCTCTGGCATGATCCACCCAGGATGGGGGATCCAGGACATAAACGTGGTCATGAAAACGCGAGTCGCCATGCTCATCGGCATGATGAGCATGATTGTCACAGCAGCCCCCGGCGCTGTCCGCGCCGAAGAAAATGAAGCGGCTGCACCATACCGGGCGTTTCTGGATGTCTATGCCGGCAAGGACGGACCGCCCATCAACGTCAGCCGCGAGGCTGAGGCGATCAATGCCGAACAACTGGACGCGTTGAAGGGATGTACCGACGGTGGGTCCACATGGAGTGCGACCACGCCCGTCGCCGATCTCGGCCCGGCGATCGGCGAACTGCCATACGTGCGCCTGGTCGATCCAAAGCGCTGGACACCGCAGGATCCCGGGGAGCTGATCAGCCAGGGACATCCTGTGGATCAGGCGGTGGAACAAGGCATGGCTGCCGGATTGATGACGCTGACCGCCGTGACCTTCGATGCCAGCCACCAGACGGCGGCGTTCGCCTACTCCTTCCAATGTGGAATGCTGTGCGGGAATGGCGGCATCGTAGTACTCACCAGGAAGGGGGACGACTGGGCCGTCAGCGACAAGCGATGCGGCATGTGGATGTCGAAGCTGGATGCTCCCTCGAAGGCGCCTAAGCGGATGGCAATGCCGCTCGCCAGCTGACGGCGTCATTCGGCGAAACTTGATCACCTTTGACAAGGCAGCCTTATGCATCCCGAAGATCCCTACGCACCGCCGACATCCGCATTGGCTGATCCCAGCCCCGCTTCTGCGCCGCTAAAAACGGACAGAACCCTTCAGAAGATTCTCACCGCACTGCTGATCTACCCTGCTCTCGACATAGGATTGCCGGCCGTTCTCTCTTTTCTTTCAGGCCGGCGACCACCTGTTGTGGTTCTGATGTGGCCCATAGCTGCTGCACTTCTCGCCTGCTCTGTCTTCATGATCTGGAGAGTCCGGAACAGGTTATTGCTTGTAGCGCTGGTTCCTATTCTGTTCGCGATCGGATTCACCCAAATTGCCGGCACTGTCCCTGATAATCAGCTTTGTACTGACGTTGATCCTTTTCTTCAGATTGCCCCAAAATAGCCAAAATTGAATCCTTCGGGGTTTCGCGCCCTCACGTCATTCGGTGCAGCCGTTTCGAGTGAAATATTTCACTTGGCTGGGAACGGCGTACATGATTGCGCTGACGCGGCCCAATGAAATGAAACGCATGCACGTCGGCATCACCCACCACGTAGACGCCAGCGAGCCCGACGACGGGCACGGCTACTCCTACGCCTACACTCTCTATCGCTTCAGCGACGGCCGCGATCGGTTGCTGGCGCGCAGCTACGACGACGATGCGGATCAAGCGCATTTCCTGAACATCGAAGTGGACGGACACGTGCGCTTGATGATCGACGCGGACCTGCGGCATCCGTTGCTGCTGGCCGCCGCGGCATACCTGGGCGAAGCCGGCAAGCGTAGACTGCGCTGGCTGAGCGGCCGCGGCGACGGTTACGAGCCCCTGCCCGGCCAGCCCACCATCGGACCAGCGGAGGCTCCATGAAGCGCGTCACCGGGATTGGCGGCATCTTCTTCAAGGCACAGGACCCGGCCGCGCTGCAGGCCTGGTACCAGCGGCATCTCGGCATCGACGTGCAGGCCTGGGGCGGCACTGCGTTCGCCTGGAACGACGACAGCGGCGCACCGGTGACCGGCTCCACCGTCTGGTCGATCGGCGCGGCGGCGCAGGAGCCGCACTTCTCGCCCGGCACCGCTCCTTTCATGATCAATTACCGCGTGCACGATCTGCACGCGCTGGTCGCGGCGCTGCGCGAGGAAGGCTGCCACGTGCTGGACCGCATCGACGAATCCGAATACGGCGCCTTCGCCTGGGTCATCGACCCGGAAGGCAACAAGGTCGAGCTCTGGCAGCCGCCCGCCGGGCAGTAGTGCACGCTCCGGCCCGTCGACTGGCCGGCCGGTAGCTCGGGACGCCCGACCGGTCCGCGTCGAACCAGCCCCACGCTGGCGCGCGCCGACATCGCCCGTGCACGCCGACCTGCGGGTTGGCGCCCCCGACCGGCGGCACACGATCTTCGCTCGCCCTGCACTGCGCTATCACTACTGTCCGCGCTCATTGTCCTGATCGGGATCCGCGCCACCGATGAATGCCTCCCTCCCGAGTTCCCCCTCGCCCCTGCGCCCCTTCGCGGCCCGGGTCCTGGTCGTCATGGCACTGGGCGCATTGGCGCTGCTGGCCTGGCAGTTGTCGGAGCTGCTGCTGATCGTATTCGGCGCGGTGGTGGTGGGCGTGCTGCTGCACGGACTGGCCACGCTGTTGCGCAAGTGGTTGCCGCTGCCGGAGTGGGCGGCGCTGGCACTGGTGATCCTGGTGCTGGTGCTGGCGCTGTCGGCGATCGTGCTGCTGTTCGGTGCCGAGGTCGCCGCGCAGATCGACACCTTCCGTGCCACCTTGCCGGCGGCCTGGAACAAGTTCCATGCCTGGCTGCAGTCCGGCCCGCTGGGGCCGCAGATCGAGCGCATCCCCGACCAGTTGCGCGACGGCGCCTCGACCCTGGCAACGCACGCCGGCGCCATCGTGCTGTCGGCCGGCGGCGGCGTCACCGACGCGGTGCTGATGATGGTGGGCGGGCTGTACCTGGCCGCGCAGCCGCGGCTGTATCGGCAGGGCCTGCTGCACCTGCTGCCGCGCGACCGTCGCAGCGTCGCCGACGAGGCGCTGACTGCCAGCGGTCAGGCGCTGCGCGCGTGGTTGACCGGTCAGTTGCTGGCGATGGCGGTGATCGGCACCCTGACCGGCATCGGCCTGTGGCTGCTGGGCGTGCCGGTGGCGCTGGGCATCGGCCTGTTGACCGCGCTGCTGGACTTCATCCCCATCGTCGGCCCGATCGTGGCCGCGGTCCCGGCGATCCTGCTGGGCTTCACGGTCAGCCCGCAGGTGGCGCTGGGCGCGCTGCTGCTGTTCGTGGTGCTGCAGCAACTCGAAGGCCACGTGCTGCAGCCACTGATCCAGGCGCGTGCGGTGGACCTGCCGCCGGCGCTGCTGCTGTTCTCGCTGTTCGGTATCGGCGTGCTGTTCGGGCCGATGGGCGTTGTCCTGGCGGCGCCGCTCACCGTGGTGCTCTACGTGCTGGTCAAGCGGCTGTACGTGCAGCATGCGCTGGGCGATGCCGAGGGCGCGGATGGCGCCGGAAAGCCCGCCGCCTGATCTTTGGTGCGATCCACCCCGCTCCCGCACGCGACGATGCCCACCGATCCGCAGGACCTGCAACGCGATCTGGCCGAGACCTTGCACTGTGCCGCCGCGTACAACGACAAGGGCTATGCCTGGCTCGGACACGATGCCCAGCAGATCGCCGACATGCAGCACCGGTTCCAGACCCAACTCACGGAACTGGCCGCGCGCCTGGGCGAGGCGCGATTCGGCCCGGCGCTGAGCGCCGCCATCGCCAGCGGCGCGGCCGCGCGCGACGGCTCGGGCGACTATGTGGTGCTGTGCGAGCAGGTATTCGGCCGCGCACGGGTGCGCCGCTGAAGGCGGCCTCGGGCACCGCCTGACGCAGCGTCATCCAGTGTCACGGGAGCGCGGCCTGCGATACGGCCGCTGAACGCCGGCCCGGCACCGGGACCGGCTGGCTTTGACTTGTCATTCACGCGGCCCACACTGGCGGGTGCCTTTCCCTCGCCCGATGACACCGTGAAGAAGCCGCCCCAGGATCCTGCGTCCACCACGCCCGCCGACACCGACACCGACACCACCCCCGAAAACCCGCAACGCCGGCGCCTGCTCGGCGGCCTGGCGCTGGCCGGCAGCGCCCTGGCGCTCGGCGGCCCCGCCGAGGCCCACGCCGAGAGCGCCAAACGCGCACCGGCGCGTGCGCTGTCGCCGACGGAACTGGATCGGCAGCTGCGGCAGAAGATCGAGCATGTGGTGGTGATCTACGCCGAGAACCGCAGCTTCAACAACCTGTTTCCCGAGTTCCCCGGGCTGCAGCAGCCGCTGTCCAAGGTGACGCCGGCGCAGGCGCGGCAGGTGGACCGCGACGGCAGCGTGCTCGACATCCTGCCGCCGATCTGGGGCGGGCTGGCGCCGGACGAACAGGTGGTGGCGCATCGCCGCTACAAGATCGGCGAGGACGCGATCGGGCCGCTGCCCAATGCGCCGTTCGCGCTGCGCACGCCCGATGGCCAACTGCTGCCGCACGGCATCGTGACCCGCGACCTGGTGCACCGCTTCTACGAGAACCAGATGCAGATCAACGGCGGCCGCAACGACGGCTTCGCCGCGTGGAGCGACGCCGGCGGCCTGGTGATGGGCCACTACGCCGATGCGCCGGCCACGCTGCGGCTGTGGAGCCTGGCCCGCGACTACACGCTGTGCGACAACTTCTTCATGGGCGCGTTCGGCGGTTCGTTCCTCAACCACCAGTACCTGATCGCCGCACAGGCCCCGTACTACCCCAAGGCCGACAGCAGCCCGGGACGGACGCAGATCAGCGTGCTGGCCAGCGACCGCCCCGACGAGATCCGCCTGGCGGTGCAGGACGACTCGCCGGGCACCGCGCTCAACGGCCGGCCGCGCTTCGTGCGCAACGGCGCGCTGACCCCGGATTTCTGGGCGATCAACACCCTGAGCCCGCCGTTCCAGCCCAGCACCAGCCAGGACCCGACGCGCCCGGACTACGCCGACCCCAACAGCCCCAACACGCTGCCGCCGCAGACCCACCGCCACATCGGGGACGCGCTCGACGCCAAGGGCGTGGACTGGGCCTGGTACGCCGGCGGCTGGGCGCTGGCGGTGCAGGGCAAGGGCGACACCGGCGACACCAGCGAGTTCCCGGGCAGTCCCAACTTCCAGATCCACCATCAGCCGTTCAACTACTTCGCCAACCTCGCCCCGGGTACGCAGGCGCGGGCGCGCCGGCTGCGCGACGGCGGCCTGGGCGACACCGCCCCGGAGAACCGCTTCCTCGCCGACGTGCAGGCCGGCACGCTGCCGCCGGTGACGTTCTACAAGCCGCAGGGCAACCTCAACATGCACGCCGGCTATTCCGACGTGGCCGCCGGCGATCGCCACATCGCGATGGTGGTGGACGCGCTGCGCAACAGCCCGCTGTGGGAGAAGACCGTCGTGTTCATCACCTTCGACGAGAACGGCGGTTGGTGGGATCACGTGGCGCCGCCCAAGGCCGACCGCTGGGGCCCGGGTTCGCGCATTCCGGCGCTGGTGGTGTCGCCGCACGCCAAGCGCGGCCATGTCGACCACAGTGTCTACGACACCGGCTCGATCCTGCGCTTCATCACCCGCCGCTTCGGCCTGGAGCCGTTGCCGGGCCTGGTCGAGCGCGAACGCGCGATGCACGCCGCCAGCGGCGTGGTGCCGGGCGACCTCACCGCCGCGCTGGACCTGGGCTAGGCAGGCGCAGGTTGCGCAGGGCGCGGCACACTGCCGCCGCCCTGCCCCGCCGCCACGCAGCGCCGCGATCAGGCGGCGTGGAACGTGCCAGCGCCGCGCTGGCGACGGAACAGCAGCAAGGTGCAGGCCAGGCCGATCAGCGCCGCCAGCGACAGCCACAACGCCGGCGCAGCGCGGCTGTGGGTGGTGTGGATCAGCCAGGTGGACACCGCCGGGGTGAAGCCGCCCATCGTCGCGGTGGCCAGGCTGTAGGCCAGCGAGAAGCCGGTGGTACGGACCTCCGCCGGCATCACCTCGGTCAGCGCCACCACCATCGCGCCGTTGTAGGCGCCGTACAGCAGCGACAGCCACTCGCCCACCAGCAGCAGCCGCACGAACGAGGGCGCGTCGACCAGCCACTGCAGCGCCGGCCACACCGTCAGCAACATGGCCACGCTGGCGAACACCAGCAGCGGCTTGCGGCCGATGCGGTCGCTGAGCGCGCCCATCACCGGCAGCCACACGAAATTGGACAGGCCGATGCAGCCGGTCACCACCAGGCTGTCCAGTTCGCTCAAGTGCAGTTCGGCGCGGCCGTAGGTCGGCATGTAGGCGGTGATCAGGTAGAACGACACGGTGGTCATCATCACCATGCCCACGCCGGCCAGGATCAGCCCGACATTGGCGCGCAGCGAGCGCGCGATGCCGGCCAGGTCCGGCGCCTGGCGCGCGGCGAATTCCGGGGTTTCCTGCAGCGAGCGGCGGATCAGGAAGATCAGCGGCACGATCAGGCTGCCGATGGCGAACGGCACGCGCCAGCCCCAGCTGTCCATCGTGCTGTCGGAGAGCAGCGCGTGCAGGGCCACGCCGAGCGCAGCGGCGAACACCACCGCCACCTGCTGGCTGGCCGACTGCCAGGCCACGTAGAAGCCGCGCCGGCCCGGCGTGGCGATCTCGGCCAGATACACCGACACACCGCCCAGCTCGGCACCGGCGGAGAAGCCCTGCAGCAGGCGGCCGAGCAGCACCAGCAACGGCGCCAGCACGCCGATGGTGCCGTAACCGGGGACGAAGGCGATCAGCAGCACGCCGGCCGACATCAGCCCCAGGGTCAGGATCAGGCCCTTGCGACGCCCGTGCCGGTCGATGTAACCGCCGAGCACCAGCGCGCCGATCGGCCGCATCAGGAAGCCGGCGCCGAACGTGGCCAGCGACAGCATCAGCGAGGCGAACGCGCTGTGCGACGGGAAGAACGCATGGCCGATGGCCGTGGCATAGAAGCCATAGACCATGAAGTCGTACATCTCGAGGAAGTTGCCGGTGACCACGCGGAACACGGCGGCGGCGCCGTGCGGCGCGGCCTCGGCGGCGGGGGGCGTAGCGGAAGAAGTCATCGATCGAAGTCTGCTGGAGAAGAAACGGCACCGCCTTGCGCTGTCGTGGGACAGCATGGGCGGCGCGCGTGGCAACGGTACAACACGTCGCGTGCGCATGCCGCCGTGACGCTGCACGTCGCTACGTGCGGGTTAATGCACAGCGGTGCGACGCCCAGGCCGGAACTGCCGCTGATGCAACATCGGGTGCATCCCGATACGCGCCGGTGATGCGCCAAGCGCCGATGTCGATGCCGATGTCGGTACGATCTCTACATCCGCGCCTGGCTCGCTGGCGCCAGCGCCTCAAGAACCAGGCGAGCACGCGCAGCTCGCAACGACGCAACCACGCCCGAGCAGGTAGCCTGCACGCTATCAAGCACCAGGAAGTGCCACCGATGCGTCCCGTTCGACCGCTGCATCTCGGCGTGATCGCCGACACCCATGGTCTGCTGCGCCCCGAGGCGCTGGCGGCCTTGCGCGGCTGCGCCGCGATCGTGCATGCCGGCGACATCGGCAAACCGCACGTGCTCGACGCACTGCGGGAACTGGCGCCGCTGCACGCGATCCGCGGCAACATCGATACCGCGCCGTGGGCACAGGCACTGCCCGAGACCCTGGACCTGGACATCGACGGCGTCCGCCTGCACGTGCGCCACGACCTGAAGACCCTGGCGCGCGTCGCCGACGGCGTGGACGTGGTGATCAGCGGCCACTCGCACAAGCCCTTGCTGGAGACCCGCGAAGGCGTGCTCTACCTCAATCCCGGCAGCGCCGGGCCGCGCCGCTTCCGCCTGCCGATCAGCCTCGGCCACCTGTATCTGACACCGACCGGCCCGCGCGGCGAGTTGCAGACCCTGGGCTAGCGCAGGCGGTTCCCGCGCCGTGGCGCAGGCGCCACGCGGCGTGCCACGCGCGGCGGGCAGGCGACGAACGCGCGCGATCTTCGCTACAGTGGAGGCGGGGAGGCGTGCGGCCAGCGGAAGGCGTGGCGACGCCAGGATGCGGCAATGCGAAGGGGAGCGAGCATGCGCAAGGGATGGAACGTTTTCGGCAAGGTCGGCCTCGGCCGCATGACCAAGGACGAGTACCAGGCCAATCTCAACGGCCTGAACATGTTCTTCGGCGCCGTCCTGGGCCTGGTGCTCACCGGTACCGAACGCCTCAACACCTGGCAGTTCGGCGTGGTCCTGGGCGTCCTCGCCAGCCTGGTCACCTCGATCCTGTTCATTTCCAGCAGCCGGCACCGGGTGGCGTACGCGATCTACACGCTGCTGATGGTGCTGGCGCTGCCGAAGGTGATCGACGTGATGCTCAAGGGCCAGGCACTGCTGCCAGACAAGGTACAGCCGACGCTGATCGTGTGGACGATGATGACCATCCTGGTGGAGTTCTGGGGCCGCGAACGCGACCAAGGCGAAGCGACGGCCGCCTCCGATCCATCCCGTTGAGCGGCGTTGGGCAAGCCTCGAGCGCATCGTCCGATCTTTCCGCTCCGGATGCGCCTTTTACGAACCAACCATGTCGAACCGGCTGCCGGCCGATCGCATCGGATGCCATGTGCCATGAAAGCATGTAGACCCTGGGCCGTTGCGCTTGCGTTGTGTCTGCTGACGAGCGCCTGCGCCACCATCACCGCGCCGCTCTACTCGTATCGGCCACGCCCCGTCCTGGCCCACCCGAGCGATGCCAGCTTCGACTTTCAAGGCAGCTGGGAAGGCGTGCTCGACGGCTTCGACGCGCCGCACTACGTGGATAGCACGGGCTTCCCCATGCGTTTTCGCTTCGTGGTTTCGCGCTGGCACGTGCGCGTCTACAACTGGTCAGGGGAACGTGGCAGGAAATGAAGCCGGGGCAGTTCCGCATGCGCAATTCCGGCCCGCATGCGCTCATTTACAGCACCACCTCGGGTCGCGATGAGGATGGCGTCTGGGTCGAGTCGTCGTCGTTCACGCTTGCGCGGACATCCAACGACGAGATGATCGTCTACTGGCAGCGCACGGTGAACAATCTCGACGTTCCCCCGACCGATCAGTGGCATCAATTCGCCTGGGGCTACAGCGGCACCATGCGGCGTGCGGCCGCCGGCGACTGACATCCGAAAGCACGACAACGCCGCCGGCATGGCCGCGGCGATCGTCGGAACAGGGACGCGGGCGCGCTGGCGCAGCCCGCCCCCACGCGCCGCCTCTCACCAATCCGTCGGCGCGTAGTCCTTGAGGAACTGGCCCCACACGTGCTCGCCGGTGTTGAAGCCGTGGATGATCGGATCGACGATGCGCGCGGCGCCGTCGACGATGTCCAGCGGCGGATGGAAGCGCTCCTCCTCCACCTTGCGCGCGGCGATCTCGGCCGGATCCTCGTCGGTGACCCAGCCGGTATCCACGCTGTTCATGTGGATGCCGTCGTTCTGGTAATCCGCCGCCGAGGTGCGGGTCATCATGTTCAACGCGGCCTTGGCCATGTTGGTGTGCGGATGGCGGGTGGTCTTGAAGTTGCGGTAGAACTGCCCTTCCATCGCCGACACGTTGACGATGTGCTTGTCGCGCTCGGGCGTGCGCAGCATCAGCGGCTTGAGCCGCGCGTTGAGCACGAACGGCGCGACCGCGTTGACCAGTTGCGTCTCCAGCAGTTCCACCGAGGACACTTCGTCCAGCAGCAGGCGCCAGGAGTTGCGCCCGCGCAGGTCCACCTGCTGCAGGTCCTGGTCCAGGCGCCCTTCCGGGAACAGGTGCTGCTGGGCGAGCAGGTCGTCGGCCAGCAGCGGCACCTGCGACAGTTCCGCGGCGCGCAGCAGGCCGTCGGCACCGGCGCGCCCGTGGCCCACCCCGGCCATCTGCGTGTTGCCCCCGGCCGGCAGCAGATCGGGGCCGCGCAGGCCTTCGTACTGGCCCACCAGCCGGCGCACGTGCTCGGGCAGGTCGTGCAGCGCGGCGGTCTCGCCGGCCAGCATGTGCGCGTAGAACTGCGGCGGCCGGCGCACGGTCTGGCAGGCGTTGTTGACGATGAAATCCAGGCGCGTGCGGGTCGCCAGCAGCTCGCTGCAGAACGCCTCGACGCTGGGCGTGTGGCGCAGGTCCAACCCGTACACCTGCAGGCGGTGGCCCCACTCGGCGAAATCCGGCTCCTCCGCGTAACGCGCCGCCGAGTCGCGCGGGAAGCGCGTGGTCACGATCAGCTCGGCACCGGCGCGCAGCAGCTTGAGCCCGGCCTGGTAGCCGATCTTGACCCGGCCGCCGGTGAGCAGCGCCACGCGCCCGCGCAGGTCCGCGGTCTCTGTGCGCTTGAAGTAGTTCAGCTCGGCGCAGGGCGGGCACATCTGGTCGTAGAAGTGGTGCAGCTCGGTGTACTTCTGCTTGCACACGTAGCAGTGGCGCAACTCGGGCGAATGCGCCGCCGGCGCCTCGGCCACGGCCTGCGCATGGGTCAGCGCTTCCGGGGTGTGCGGCGGGAAATAGTTGGGCGTGCTGAACACCGGCTTGCGCCGCAGCGCGCGGATGCCGGTCTGCGCCAGCAGCTCCTCGGCCTTGCGCACCTTCTCCTGGTGGCGCTCGCGCGCCTGTTCCTTGAGCAGCTTGCGCCGCGCCTTGGGCTCGGGGTTGAAGACCTGGGCGACCACCTGCAGCAGGCGCACCCGCTCGGCTTCGGGCAGGGTATCGAGCACGCGCCGGTCGGCGGCGATGGTCTCGAGCAGGTCCAGGGCGATGCGCAGGCGCTCGGCCTGGGGCAGGTCGTCGGGAGAAACGGGGGCAGTGGCGTTCAAGACAGATCCGGGATGGGCGACGGCGAGCCGCGGCAGAGCGCCGGCACGATGCCGACAGGGCAGCACGCGGCCCTGCGGCGCCGCCGCCCGCCGAAGCGGGAACAGCGGCGGCACGGGCCGCGGCGGGCCGGAGGAACCGGCCACCCGGGCATTTTCGCCGATCCGGGGCCTGCGATCCACGCGCCGTGCGATCGCCGGGCCCGGCACCCGCTCCGGAGGCGGGCCGGGGCCGCTCAGCGCGCCGGTGCGGTCGCGAACTCGCCGCGCTGCAGCTTGGCCACGTCGTTGCCTTGCGCATCCCTGGCCTGCAGGTCGGCACCCTTGGCGGCGAGGTCCTTCAGCACTTCGGTGCGCTGGAACAGGGCCGCGTACATCGCCGCGGTCTGTCCGGCGTTGTTGCGCTGGTCCGGCGCGCAATCGGCCTGCATCAGCCGCTTGGCGATGCTCAGCTCGCCCTTGAAGATCGCGCCCATCAGCGCGGTGTTGCCGCGCTTGTCCTGCGCGCAGGGGTCGGCCCCGGCGCGCAGCAACTGCTCCACCGCCGCCTGCTGGCCGTGGTAGGCGGCCAGGATCAACGCGGTGTAGCCCTTGTCGTCGCGCGTATCGAGGTCGTAATGGGCGCGGATGAACTCGGCCAACATGTCCTGGCGGCCCTGCCGCGCGGCATCGAAGAAGTAGCTGCGCAATTGCGCCTGCACCGCGGCCGGATCGGGCGCCGCCGGCGCGGGCGACGCGGCGGCGGCCGTGGCGCTCACGGCCAGGCCGAGCAGAAAGAGAACAACACGACGCATGGATGGTCTCCGCAAGGAAGATGCGCGGCGCGGCGATACCGCCGCCGGGCCGCGCGTGGGACGGATCAATCCTGCAGCTGCGCGGCCAGTTGCTTGACCCGCGCCAGGTCGCCCTTGGCCACCCGCGTCACGCCGCTGCCGTAGGCCGGGTCGGCCTTGTACAGGAACGAGAGCATCAGGTGCTTGCTCTCGTCGTCGGTGCCTGCCAGCGATTCGCCGAAGCTCTGGATCAGGTCCTGCTGTTCCTTCTTGCTGTAGCTGCGGAACAGTTCGCCGGCCTGCTTGAAGTTCTGCTCACGGGTGATCCTGGCCTGCTGGGTGGTGCCGGACAGCGGCAACTGGCTGTAGCGCGCGTTCGGATCCTGCGGCCGCGGGCTGAGCCGGCTCGGCTCGTAGTTCACGCCGCTACTGGTGCTGCCAGCATTCATCGCGCCGTCCTGGTTGCCGTTGTTCACCGCCACGCGTGGCCGGTTCACCGGCAGGCTCAGGCCATTGGTGCCGACGCGGTACAACTGCGTGTCGGCGTAGGAGAAGATGCGCCCCTGCAGCAGGCGGTCTTCCGACGGCTCGATGCCCGGCACCAGATTGGCCGGCGCCATCGCCACCTGTTCGGTCTCCTGGAAGAAGTTGTCCACGTTCTTGTTCAGCACCATCTGCCCGATCTTGCGCTCGGGCACGCCCGGCCAGATCTTGGTGGCATCCAGCGGATCGAAGTCGAACTTGGCCAGGTCCTCAGGCGCGAGCACCTGGATGTACAGATCCCACTTCGGATAGTCGCCGCGTTTGATCGCGCCGACCAGGTCGTTGGTCAGATGGCTGTAGTCCTTGCCCTGCACCGCCACCACCTGCTGCGGATCCAGGTTCTTGAGGCCCTGCAGGCTCTTCCAGTGGAACTTCACGTAGTGCACCTGGCCCTGCGCGTTGACCAGCTTGTAGGCATGCACGCCGTTGCCGTCCATGAAGCGGTAGCCGGCCGGCGTGCCTTCGTTGGAGTACAGCAGGGTCAGGGTGCGGGTCGCCTCGGGCACGTGCGAGAAGAAGTCGAAGCGGCGCGCATCGTCATCGAGGTTGGTGCGCGGGTCCGGCTTGAACGCATGCACCATGTCCGGGAACTTGATCGCATCGCGGATGAAGAAGGTCGGAAAGTTGTTGCCGACCAGGTCCCAGTTGCCTTCGCTGGTGTAGAACTTGGTGGCGAAGCCGTGCGGATCGCGCAGCGTCTCCGGCGAATGGTTGCCGTGTACCACCGAGGAGAAGCGCACGAACACCGGCGTGGTGGTGCCCGGCGCGAACACCTTGGCCTTGCTCAAGTCGGAGATGTCAGCGGTGGCGGTGAACTCGCCGTGGACGCCGGTGCCGCGCGCATGCACCACGCGCTCGGGAATGCGCTCGCGGTCGAAGCGCTGCAGCTTCTGGATCAGTTGCACGTCCTGCAGCAGCGTCGGACCGTTGGGGCCGGCGGTCTGCGAGTTCTGGTTGTCGCCCACCGGCGCACCATTGTCGCGGGTGAGCGTGGACTGCGCGGCGCTGGCCGACAGGATCAGGGAAGGCGACAACAGGACTAGCAACAAGACAGATCCAGGGCGCATGGCGTCGGCTCGTGTGAAGGGAGCTGCAGCATGGCGGGAGTAGGGCGCGCAGAACATTCGTTCCTTGCAATCGATGCCATCGACGCCACCAATCGGGCGCATGCACTGTGACCGCGAACATTGCTGGAGCGCGCAATGCGTTGCAGCTGGCGTGCCTGCGCAGCGTCAATCGACGGTCGGATCGGCGCAGATCGGCCGCAAAATGTAGACGCGCCTGGTTATCGGCAGGAGTGGTGCGTGTTGTGGAATGCGCGGGCAGCAGCCGAACGCGCGCACATCGGAAGAGGTGCACCCAAAAAGCGAAGAGGCAGGGTGGCAGCTTCTACAGGCGCAGTGCGTCCACCGATTGCGATGCCACACCGCAACGCCGCGGCAAGGGACGTTGCCGACCGCGCATGCCGCATGCCTTGGGGTGCGCCCGACGCTTCGGCACACGATCGGCGCCGCGGCACCTACGAAGGCGCCATTCCTGGGCAAGCGCGTCGTGAGCGAGAGGGACCAGTGCGGCAGCCCGCCCTCCCCGGCTTCGCCGCGATGGCGGACGCTAGCGCTTCGCGCTCAGCGCGCGGCTACGATCGGCGAACAGCGTCTGATCGGCGCGACTGTAGGCCTCGCGCTGCACGGCCGCATCGATGCCGCGCTGGAAGTCGGCGCGGAACCCCGACTCGGTGATGCGCTGGGCGATCAGGAACACCGCGTGCGCCGTGTCGGCGCCGACCGCCTGCGCATCGGGAAAGCCCTGGCGCCGGATCAGATCGGTCAGGCGCTCCTGGCTTTCCTTCTGCGCCGTTCGCACCTCGCGTGCATACGCGCGCAACGAGACGGTGTCGTGCTGCAGCCGCTGCGGCGAGTAGTCGCGCTTGAGATCGGCGCGGGCCTGCGCGTCGTCGCTGATCAACTGCAGCAGTTGCGTGCGATAGGCCGGATTGGCCGGCGCTGCCGCTGCTGCGTCTTCTGTCGGTGCGCCCACCGGCTGCGCCGCAGCGATGCCGGTCAGCACGCACAACGCCGCTCCGAACGCCCACTGTCTGGCGATTCGCATGATGATTCCCCCTGTCGCCCGCGATACTAGACCAGCACGCGCGCCCTGTCCGCGCCGCGGCGGCGAACGCACGCCGTTTCCCCCAATGCGATGCCAGCTCGGCAAACGGCGTCACATCGACAACCCAACGGGCGTCACGTCCGCTAGCCGATCACCCGCTTGAACGGCGGCAACGCATCGATGATGCGCTTGCCGTAGCGCTTGGTCAGCAGCCGCGAATCGAGAATGATCACGCGGCCGTGGTCGTCGGAGGTGCGGATCAGGCGGCCGGCGAACTGGGTCAGGGTGCGCAGCGCGTGCGGCACCGCGATCAGGTTGAAAGCGTTGAGGCCGCGGCTTTCGAACCATTCGCCGAGGGTGGCGGTCTGCGGATCGGTCGGCACCGCGAACGGCACCTGGGTGATGACCACGGTGGTGCAGGCCTCACCGGGCAGGTCCAGGCCCTCGCCGAAGGAATTGAGGCCGAACAGCACCGAGCCTTCGCCAGCGGCGATGCGGCGCATGTGCTCGCCGATCATCTGCGACTTGGAACCGTCGCCCTGCACCAGCACGCGGTTGCGCTGCGCGATCGGCAGCAGGTCGGCCACCTTGAGCATCTTCCAGCGCGAGGTGAACAGCACGATCGAGCCCTTGCCCCAGTCCAGTTCGCGCACCAGGTAGCGCGCCACTTCGCGCGGATGGCCCTCGCGGTCGTCCGGCGCCACCGGGAATGCCGGCACGATCAGCTCGGCCTGGTTCGGCAGGTCGAACGGCGAGGACAGCGACACCATCTCGGCATGCGCGGGCAGGCCGTTGTCGATCGCCAGCGCCTGGAAGTCGCCGCCGCCGGTGAGCGTGGCCGAGGTCAGCACGGCCGCATCCACTTCGCTCCACAGCAGCGAGCGCAGCACCTGCGCGGCCGACACCGGCGAGCAATGGCAGATCAGGTCGGCATCGCGCGAGGCGGTGATCCAGCGCGCCATCGGCGGCTGCCCGTCCTGGTCCTCGCGGCGCCAGCCCAGCCACAGCGCGTACTGCTGCTCGACCATCTCCAGGGCCATGCCCAGGTTGCGCTGCAGGCGTTCCTTGGCCGCATCCTCCTGCTTGGACTTGGCCGCCATCTGGTGCGCGGCCTGCACCCAGTTCAGCAGCGCTCCGGTGTCCTGCGCCTGCGCGTCGATCAGCGGTTTCCAGTCCTCGGGCAGGCGGCCGTTGGGCGCGCGCCACATCGGTTCGTCCTGGCCCGGCTCCGGCACCCACGCCCGTTCGATCTCGGCGCGGAACGCCTTCAGGCCCTTGGCCACCTGCGCGGCCAGTTCGACCGCCTCGTTGGGCAACTGGTTGCCGATGCGGTCCTTGTCGGCGAGCCGGTAGGCGGCGCCGACCAGCGCCTGCAGGCGGCCGGTGCGCCGCGCCATCTCGTCCAGCGGCAAGTTCGCCGCACCCTGGTCGATGGCGACGCCGGCGATGTGGTGGCCCTCGTCGAGCACCAGCAGCATGTCCGACGGTGGCGCGATCAGCGGCTGGCCGTTGTCGCTGTCGCCCAGCGACAGCGCCGACAGCAACAGGGCGTGGTTGGTGACCACGATCTGCGCATCGCGCACCTCGCTGCGCGCCTTCAGCACCGGGCACTGCACCGCGAACGAACAGCGGCGCCCGGCGCAGCCAGCGGCATTGGTGGTGATGCGTGCGCGCAGCGACGGCGGCACCGGTTCCGGCGCCGCATCCAGGTCGCCGTTCCAGGTCCTGTCGGCGTAGGCCTTGGCCAGCGCCCGCGCCTGTTCGGCCTCGGCCGGGCTCAGCGGACGGTCGTACAGCGGCGCCTCGTCCTCGAACATGCTGTCCTGCGCGGCCTCGCCATGCAGCTCGGCGACGTTGCGCGTGCACAGGTAACGGGTGCGGCCTTTGGCCAGCGCCACCGTGGCCTCCAGCCCGGTGGCCTTGAGGAAGGCCGGGATGTCGCGCTCGACCAGCTGCGACTGCAGCGCCACCGTGCCGGTGCTGATCACCAGTTTCTTCTTGCTGGCCAGCGCGATCGGCACGCCGGCGGTCAGATAGCCCAGGCTCTTGCCGACGCCGGTGGGCGCCTCGGCCACGCCCACGCCGCCGGAGGTGCCGAGCGCGCGCGAGACCACGCCGATCATCTGGCTCTGCGCGCGGCGCACGCGGAAGCCCGGCGTGTTGGCCTGCAGCTTGGCGTAGGCGTCGCGGATGGCCAGCTTGACCGCTTCGGTGAGCTGACGCGGGGACGGGCCGGACGCGGGCGGCGTCGACGGCGAAGCGGAATCGGTCATCCTGGCATTTTCTCACGTCCCGTCGCAAGGACTGAAACGCGGGAACTGAACGGCGCTGCGTGCCGCGTTACGGCAGCGGTGGCGCGGCCTTGCGCGGCAGCGCCAGCCACAGCGCGCGCAGCAGCAGGCCCAGCCCGACCACGTACAGCGCATCGTCCAGCAGATGCACCAACGCATAGGCGTCCGGATGGGTGCCGCGGAACTGGGGCGTCATCAGCGCCACCCAGCCGAGCACCGCGTTCAACAGGCGCGGCAGGATCGCGCCCATCAGCAACACCGTCAGCCCGAGCCGCGCCAGCGTGCGTGCGCGGCCCGGCGCCAGCCGCGGGAGCAGCAGCAACGCGATCAGCGGCAGCAACAGCCGCGCCAGCAGGCCGAGCGCGCCGGTCAGCACGCTCATGTCCAACACCGGGTGCACGCTCATCGCCAACATCCTCGCCTCCCTGGACGACGCACGTCTTTGTTCCTCAGTGCAGCGGCGCGCGCCGCGCCGGCAGGGCGAACCACAACGCCAGCACCAGCAACAGCGCGCTCACTGCCGTCAGCAGGGCGACGATCGCCTCCGACATGACCATCCACAGGTTGGATTCGCTCGCGCTCGCCGCGCGCGACATCAGCCACGCCGGCAACAACGACATGCCCGTCGTCAGTACCACGGCCAGCACCAGCACTCCCAACCCCCACAAGCCGAGGGTACGCGGCCGGCCAGGGCCGCGCGTGGCCAGCAACCCCAGCCCGACCGCAGACATCGCCAGGATCGGCAACTGGAACAGCGCGGTGAGCAAGAGATAGTTCACGGCGACAGGGTCCACGCAGGACCTCCTCTTGATGGGCAGCGAACGGGTCGATCGGTACCGGCCAGGACCACGCCATGGGCGCGGCCCGGGCGTACCTGCAGTGCTCGCAGCACGATCTCCCTGGACGCGGGTCGCCGCGACGCCATCAGTGCGGGTTTGCGACGCGCGGCGGCATGGCGAAGCGCAACGCCAGCACCACCAGCAGCATGCCCACCGCGAAGATCAAAGCGACCGCGCCGTTGACGATGCCCAACAAGCTCGAGATCGACGAGTAACTATGACCTTGGGAAATCAACCACATCGGCACGAACGACAACGCCAGCCCCAGGCCCAAGGCCAGCAGCAGGATCGCCAGCCCGCAGATTCCCAAGGTGCGCGCACGGCCAGGACGGCGCGTGAACAGCAGCGCCAGTCCGACCACATAGACCAGCGCAATCGGCAACTGCGTGAGCAGTCGCGTCAGCACTTGCAGCATCAATGATTCGTCCATGCGTTTATTCCCGGATAGATGGTGGAGGCGAAGTGTTTCAGTCGGCGCTGACCAGCACTGCATCGCGCTCGCGCAGCGCGGCGTACACCGGGTCGGTGTCCGGGCGCACGCCGTGCCAGGCCTCGAAACTCTCGGCGGCCTGTTCCACCAGCATGCCCAGGCCGTCCACGGTGTCGCGGCAGTGCGCCGCGCGCGCCCAGGCCAGGAACGCGATCGCCACCTCGCCGTAGTTCAGGTCCACCGCCAGGGTCATGCTGTTGATCAGCGACAGCGGCAGGGTGAAGCTGGCGGCCGGGTCGCGGCCGATGGTGGTGGCATTGACGATCAGCTCGAAATCGCCCAGCTCGCGCAGGTCCTCCCAGTAGCGCGAGATCGCGCGCGCCGGCTCGCCCAGCGCATCGACCAGCGCGTCGGCGCGTTCCGGCGCCCGGTTGACCACCACCAGTTGCTGCACGCCGGCCTCCAGCAGCGCCGGCGCCACGCCGCGCGCGGCACCGCCGGCGCCCAGCAGCAGCGCGCGGCGGCCGCGCAGGTCCAGGCCATTGCGGCCGGTCAGATCGCGCACCAGGCCTGCGCCGTCGGTGTTGTCGCCATGCCACTGGCCGTCGCGGACGCTGAGGGTGTTGACCGCACCGGCCGACTGCGCGCGTGCGCTGTGCACCACGCTGAGGGCGAACGCGGCTTCCTTCAGCGGCAGGGTCACGTTGGCGCCGACACCGCCGGCGGCGGCGAAGGCGGCCAGCGCCGCGGCGAACCCGTCGGCCTGGACGTCGATCGCCTCGTACTGCAGGGCGATGCCGGTCTGCTTGGCGAAGGCGGCATGGATGTGCGGCGACAGCGAATGGGCGACGGGATGGCCGAACACGGCAAAACGGGAGTTGGGCATGGAGCGCTCGTTGGTTGTTTTAGACTGGCGGCGACATTCCATGGACTCCCACATGCGGACCCCTGTCCTGCCGCTCGCGCTGGCCGCGAGTTTACTCTGCGCGCCGTGTGCGTTCGCGCTTTCCGAATTCGGCATCGAGGGCATGGGCGTGGTATCGACCGCCGCCGACGAGACCCGCGCCAGCGTCGCGCCCGACGGCCAGCGCATCGTCTGGGCCAGTCCCGACCGCGCCGGCGGGCCGGGCGGCGGCGACCTGTGGCAGGCAGTGCTGCGCGACGGCCGCTGGCGCGACCCGCAACCGCTGCCGGCGCCCGTGAACTCGCCGAGCCTGGACAGCGACCCGTTCTTCAGCGCCGATGGGCGCTGGCTGTACTTCGCCTCGGATCGCCCCGGCGGCCACGGCGGCACCGACCTGTACCGCGCGCCGGTGCTGGCCGACGGCGGCTACGGCGCGCCGCAGAACCTTGGCGCGGCGGTGAATTCGCCGGGCAACGAGCGTGCGCCGACCCTGTCGCTGGACGGCACGCGGCTGCTGTTCGCCAGCGACGGCCACGGCGGCGCCGGCGGCCTAGACCTGTTCGTGGCGCGCCAAGAGGGCCAGGCGTTCGCGGCACCGCAGGCACTGGCCGGGGTCAACAGCGCCGACGACGAGACCGATGCGGCGTGGCTGGGCGACGGCCGTGCGCTGCTGTTCGCGCGTGGCCATGGCAGCACGGGCAGCCAGGTGCTGCTGGCGCAATGCGCCGGCGGCCGCTACGCGGATCCGCAACCGCTGGCGCTGTCGTTCAACGGCAGCGACGGCCACACCGCCGGCGCCGTGCTGGATGCGTCCAAACCCAGCGAACTGCTGCTGTCCGGCAGCGCCCGCGCGCCGAAGGCCGGCAAGCGCGACCTGTACCGGATCAAGGCACCGGCGGCGACCGGCAGCGGCGACTGCCTGTAAGCGGGTTCAGCGGCGACGCGAGCCACGGTGGCAGTCGCGCCGGGTTGCCGAGGGATGCGGTTGCATGGGCAGGCACGCATCCTGCAGTCACGACCGGGCGTTTTCGGGATACCGGCTGCTGGCATGCCGACACGCCCGGCAAACGGACCTCGGAAGGCCGCTGTGGGAGGGACTTCAGTCCCGACGCATGGCAGCTGGACGCACCGCCTGTTCGCCCGTCGCGACCCAAGGTCTCCTTCTAAGCCTGCTCTATAGCAGTTCAGTGAGACTCGTCGTCGTGCAGGAGCGCGTCTCGCCCTTGTGCAGGAACAGCCGCAATGTGCCTTGTCGGGTACCGGTCGCGGCTGAAGCCGCTCCTACAAGGCACAGCGCATCAGGTTGATGCATGGCCGACGCAGACGACAGGAAACGCCCTGACCTCGCGCCACACGCATCTGCTCTGCGGCCGAGGGACGATCGACGCAAGCACGCAGCGGCCACTGATCGTGCCGCTGGCGGCGCATCGCCTCAATACACGTCGCGCCGATACCGCCCCTCGGCGCTGAGCGCATCGAGCGTGTCCTCGCCCAGGATCTCGCGCAACGCCGTATCCACACCGCGCGCCATGCCGGCGAGGCTTCCGCAGACATACACGGTGGCGCCTCGCGCCACCCAGTCGCGGACCGCGTCGGCAGACTCGCGCAACCCGTCCTGCACGTAGCGCTTGTGCGCCTGGTCGCGCGAGAACAGCAGATCCAGGCGCTGCAGATGGCCGGCGTCGCGCCAGGCCTTCAGTTCGTCGCCGAACAACGCATCGTGCGCGGCATTGCGTTCGCCGAACAGCAGCCAGTGCCCCTGCACACCGGCCTGCGCGGCCTCGCGCAGCAGGCTGCGCAGGCCGGCGATGCCGGTGCCGTTGCCGATCAGCAGCATGGGCGCATCGCCATGCCGGCGGAACCCGGGGTTGGCCCGCACCTGCGCGCGCAGCACCGCGCCCACCGGCGCATGCTGGCACAGCCAGCCGGCGCCCACGCCGGGGCGGCCGTCGTCGCGCAGGGTCAGGCGCACCACCAGTTGCAGCAGGCCGTCGGCCGGCACCGAAGCAATCGAGTACTCGCGCAGCGGCAGGGTCGGCAGCGCGTCCACCCAGGCCTGCAGGTCGTCGCCCGGCGTTGGCGGCGTCAGCGCGCGTGATGCCAGCGCCTGCCACAGCGGCTGCCGCAGGCCATCGGCCTGTACCGTCTGTTCGGCGTCCAGCGCCTGCGTGGCGAGCCAGGTGCGGACCACGTCGGCGGCGTGGCAAGGCTGCACTTCCAGGATGTCGCCGGCATGCCAGTGCGCCTGCGGCGGCGGCACGAGGTCGATACGCCACACCGGCGCGCCGGCGCTGCCGGGATTGAGCAGGGCGCGGCCGGCCAGGCGCCAGTCCAGCGGCTCCGGCGCCTGCAGCACCGGCGCCGACGCCGCCACGCCGGTGAGCGCAGACAGTTGCCATTGCCATTGCGCCAGTGCCTGCGGATCGGCGTTGTCCACTTCCAGTGGCGGGAACAGCGCCTGCGCGCCCTGCGCGTCCAGCCAATGCTGCAGCTCCCGCGAGAAGCCGCAGAACTGCGGGTACTGGCGATCGCCCAGGCCGAGCATGGCGTAGCGCAGCTCCGGCAGGGCCTGGACCTGGCGCAGCACGCGGCGGACGAAGCCGCGCGCCGCGTCCGGCGGTTCGCCGTCGCCGAAGGTGCTGACCACGAACAGCGCGCGCTGGCTGCCGCGCAGTTGGGCCAGATCCAGCTGCGCCAGCGAACGCACCTCCACCGCCAGCCCGGCGGCCTGCAATTGCGCGGCGGTCTGCCAGGCCAGGCGCTCGGCCAGGCCGCTCTGGCTGGCAAAGCCCACCAGCCAGGCGCCGGCGGCATCGCCGACCAGCCCCGGTAGCGCGCGGCGCGCGGCGCGCAATGCGCGCTTCTTGCGCCGGCGGTCCAGGTACAGCATCCAGCCGGTGACGAAGAACAGCGACATGCACAGGCTCGCCAGCAGCATCGCCACGCGCCCGGGCAGACCGAAGAAGCTGCCGCTGTGCAACGCGAACATGCTGGTCAGCAGGCGCCGGCCCAGCGGCTGCTGCCGATACTGCAAGTGGCGCACGATGCGGCCGCTGGCCGGATCGACCTCCACGCTGTCGTAGGCGCGGTCGTGCGCCGGATCGGGCGGCAGGTAGCGGGCCACGATCGGCTGGCCGCTGCGGCCGGGCAGGCGCAGGTCCAGGTAGGCGCGCTGCGCGGCCGGCACGGTGGCGAGGGCCGCCTGCAGCCGCGCGTAGTCCACTGCGGGTGGCTTCCCGCCGCGGCCGCCTTCCTTCTCCTTGGGTGCGGCATCGCCGCCGAGCATCGCCACCAGCCCCTGCCTGTACCAGTCGTAGGACCAGTACAGCCCGGTCGCGGCAATCAGCAGGTACACCAGCAGGCACCAGGTGCCGATCACCGAGTGCAGGCTCCACAGGAAACTGCGCCCCTGCCGGTTCCACTCCACCGCCCACCAGGCGCGCCAGCTCCACCAGCGCCGCGGCCAGCGCAGGTACAACCCGGACAGGCAGAAGAAGATCAGCACGAAGGCGCAAACGCCGGTGACCGCCTTGCCGCGCTCGCCCGCGGCCAGGCGCCGGTGCAGGTCTTCGACGAAGGAGAAGAACCCGTCCAGGCGCGGCGCCGGCAGCACCGCGCCGGTGTAGGGGTCGAAGTACAGGCGGCCGCCGTCGCGGCCGGGCAGGCGCACCGCGGACGGCCGCGTGCCGGTCGGATCGATCAACAGGCGGTTGCTGCGGTGCGCCCCTTGCAGGTCCAGGCGCCGCGCCAGCTCGGCCAGCGGCAAGGGCTGCTCACCGGCGGCATGGCGCGCGGCGATGGCCGCCAGCGGCGGATTGGCCAGGCGCACGATCTCGTCCTCGAAGGCGAGCGTGGCCCCACTCAGGCCCATCACCGACAGCACCAGCCCGGCGCTGATGCCGAGCAGCCAGTGCAGCTGGAACAACAAGGACTTGATCACGTCGGCGCGGTGCGGGACAGGGCGGTCGCGCATTGTAAATGAGAACGCTTATCGCATGCGATTGATCCGTGGCGGCGCACCGTCTACCGCCAAGCGTGACCCACGGCGCAGTTGCCATTTGCGGCACATCCAGCGGTCACCCGACAGACATCGAATCTCGCCAGTTTCTTCACCTCCCCTGACCAGCCGAGGTTCCTGCAATGTCCGTCTCCCTGCGCGGTTGTCTTGCCCTGCTTGCGCTGTTCGCCGCCCAGGCGGCAAGCGCCGCTACCAGCTGTCCCACGCTCTACGCCGGCGGCAAGGCGCCGACGCTCGACGCGTCGATCACCAGCCGCACCACCGAGGTCTGCCATACCGAATACGTGCTGATGGCCTCCGGCGT
This sequence comes from Xanthomonas protegens, assembly GCF_038442435.1. Classification (NCBI taxonomy): domain Bacteria; kingdom Pseudomonadati; phylum Pseudomonadota; class Gammaproteobacteria; order Lysobacterales; family Lysobacteraceae; genus Xanthomonas; species Xanthomonas protegens. The sequence goes on from NZ_JAQJCQ010000019.1 coordinate 40,015, forward strand.
GACCAAGGGTCCGCTGTACTCGGCCGAGCACATCACCGACCAGCAGGTCGCCGGCGCCGAATCGATCGGCCGCGTCGGCTCCTTCCACGACGAGACCGGCATCCCGGCCGCCGACCGCTCGCATACCTCGGACTACACCAACTCCGGCTTCGACCGCGGCCACATGACCCCGGCCGGCGACGCCTCGACCACCAGCTCGGAGAAGGAAACCTTCTCGATGGCCAACGTGGTCCCGCAGGACCACAAGCTCAACACCGGCGAGTGGGCGCGGATCGAAGAGCAGGTGCGTCAGCTGGCCAAGCAGCGCGGCGAGGTCTACGTGGTCACCGGCCCGGCCTTCGACAGCGGCACGCGCAGCAGCATCGGCGCCGACAACGTGCAGATTCCGAACTACGTGTGGAAGGCGGTGTACGAACCGGGCAACGGCGCGGCCGCCTACATGTGCGTCAACGACAGCACCATCAACTGCGACGTGGTGTCGATCAACGACGTCATCACCATGTCCGGCGTGGATCCGTTCCCGGCGATCAGCGCCAGCATGAAGGCCAATCCGATCGCGCTGACGCTGCCGTAAGGCGGGGATTCGGGAGTGGGAATTCGGGATTGGTAAAAGCGTCCTGATTCCCTGCCCGGGTTGGGGCGGCCGGAGGCGCGTATGCGCCAGCCGGCCGCCATCGCAAGCGCACGCCCCTCAGGCGGTGTGCGCCACCATCGCCTCGACCAAGGCCGAGAACACGGCACTGCAGGCGGCGCTGCCGCGTACGTCCTGGTGCATCACGATCCAGCTCTCCAGGCCGACGCGCACCTGCCGCGGCAGCACCGGCACCAGCGTCGGCACGCGCCGCGCCAGCGCGACCTGGCAGAAGCCGATGCCGCAGCCAGCGCGCAGCAAGGCCAGTTGCGCCAGGTCGCTGTCGGCGCGCAACGCGAACGCCTCGCGCCGCCACGGCGGCAGCGCACTGCGGGCGGCGCGCAGGAACGGCGTTTCCGTATCGAAGCCGATCAGCGCGTGCTGCGGCAGTTCCTCCAGCGTCCGCGGCAGGCCATGCCGGTCCACGTAGTCCTGGTGCGCGAACAGCGCCACCGCCACCTCGCCGACGCGGCGCGCGACCAGCACGTCCTGGGTAGGCCGGGTCATGCGTACCGCCACGTCGGCCTCGCGGTGCAGCAGGTCCTGCACACGGTTGCTCAACACCAGTTCCAGCCGCAGGTGCGGATGCGTGCGGCGCAAGGCCGCCAGCACCGGCGGCAGCACTTCCGCGCCGATCACCTCGCTGGCGGCGATGCGCACCGTGCCGCGCACCGCACCGCCGTGGCGGCCCGCCGCGCGCTGCAGCGACGCGGCCAGGCTGCCCATCGCCTGCGCATGCCCGCGCAAGGCCAGGGCGGCATCGGTGGGCAGCAGGCCGGTCTGCGAGCGAACGAACAGCGGCACCGCCAGCGCCTGTTCCAGCGCCGCCACGTGCCGGCCGACCGTGGGCTGGGTCAGCCCCAGCGCGCGCGCCGCCGCCGACAACGAGCCCTCCTCCAGCACCGCCAGGAAGGACCGGTAGAGTTCCCAGCCGATCGTATTGTCCATACAGAAATGTATAGCTGGTCGGTGCTCTTCGCCAATTTTCTTTTGCGGCGCCGGCACCGAGACTGAGCGCCGACCCCAACGGAGCGCTGCCATGTCCCCTTCTTCTTCCACGGCCCTGGTGCTGGGCGCCAGCGGCGGCATCGGCGGCGAACTGGCGCGGCAGATGCGCGACGCCGGCTGGCAGGTGCGCGCCCTGCAGCGCGGCCTCGCCCACCCCAGCGAGGCGCGCGACGGCATCCACTGGCACCGCGGCGATGCGCTGCAACGGGCCGACGTGCTGCAGGCGGCCAAGGGCTGTGCGGTGATCGTGCATGCGGTCAATCCGCCTGGCTACCGGCGCTGGTCGGAGCTGGTACTGCCGATGATCGACAACACCGTCGCCGCGGCCATCGCCGAGCGCGCCACCGTGGTCCTCCCGGGCACGGTCTACAACTACGGTCCGGACGCCTACCCGGCGCCGGACGAAGACGCGCCGCAGGCCCCGGTCACGCGCAAGGGCGCGATCCGGGTGGAACTGGAGCGGCGCCTGCAGGCCGCGACCGCACAAGGCGCACGCGCGATCGTCGTGCGCGCCGGCGACTTCTTCGGCCCGCGCGTGGGCAACAGCTGGTTCGCGCATGGGCTGGTGCGGCCGGGACGGCCGGTCACGACGGTGACCCTGCCGGGCGATCCGGGCGTGGGCCACCAATGGGCCTACGTGCCGGACGTGGCGCGGACCATACTGGCGCTGCTGCAACAGCGTACGCGCCTGCCGGCGTTCGCCCGCCTGCACATGGACGGGCACTGGGACGCCGACGGCACGCAGATGGCCGCGGCGATCGCGCGGGTGGCGCAGCGCCATGGCCTGGCGCCGCCAAGCACGCGCCGCTTCCCGTGGCCGCTGCTGACCCTGGCCCAGCCGTTCTGGCCGCTGGCGCGCGAACTGCACGAGATGCGCCCGCTGTGGCGGCACCCGCTGCGCATGCGCAATGCGCGGCTGCTGGAAGTGCTCGGCGAAGAACCGCATACGCCGCTGGACGTGGCAGTGGAGGCGACGCTGCAGGGGCTGGGCTGTCTGCCGGCGGCGACGCCAACGGCCTAGCGCCGACGTTTACGTAGGAGCGGCTTCAGCCGCGACCGTGATGCAACGGGAAAGCCCGGTCGCGGCTGAAGCCGCTCCTACGGGGATCCACGCCAATGGATCGCAAGATCGCTGCCTGTAAGGGAGCGACTTCGGGACACCTCGAATGACGCGTCATTGCCGCGGCTCGGCATGATGTCCTGTCTCGATTGCAGGAGCGGCTTCAGCCGCGACAGGCATTCCCGGGAATGCCCGTCGCGGCTGAAGCCGCTCCTCCCAATGGCTTGGTCGTTGCTGGAGGTGCCCTTCAGTCGCGGCAGTGCCTTCCCGAGAAACACGCCGCGACGGAGGCGCCTGCAACAAGCAGCGCCGGCTCAGCGCGCCTCGCGCAGCCAGCGCGCCACCTGCGGCGCGAAGTAGGTCAGCACGCCGTCGGCGCCGGCGCGCTTGAACGCCATCAGCGACTCCAGCACGCAGGCGCGCTCGTCCAGCCAGCCGTTGCCGATCGCTGCCTTGAGCATCGCGTACTCGCCGCTGACCTGGTAGGCGAAGGTCGGCACGCGGAATTCGTCCTTCACCCGCCGCACCACGTCCAGGTAGGGCATGCCGGGCTTGACCATCACCATGTCCGCACCTTCTTCCAGGTCCAGCGCGATCTCGCGCAGGGCCTCGTCGCCGTTGGCCGGATCCATCTGGTAGGTGGTCTTGTCGGCCTTGCCGAGGTTGCCGGCGCTGCCCACCGCCTCGCGGAACGGGCCATAGAACGCCGAGGCGTACTTGGCCGAGTAGGCCATGATGCGCACGTGCAGGTGCTCGTCGGCATCCAGCGCGCGGCGGATCGCGCCGATGCGCCCGTCCATCATGTCCGACGGCGAGACGATGTCCACGCCGGCCTGCGCATGCGACAGCGATTGCCGCACCAGCGCCTCGACGGTGATGTCGTTGAGCACGTAGCCGCGGTCGTCGATGATGCCGTCCTGGCCGTGGCTGGTGTACGGATCCAGCGCCACGTCGGTCATCACGCCCAGCTCCGGGAAGCGCGTCTTCAGCGCCCGCACCGCGCGTTGCGCGAGGCCGTCCGGGTTCCAGGCCTCGGCCGCGTCCAGCGACTTGCCGGCCGGGTCGATCACCGGGAACAGGTCGATCACCGGGATGCCCAGCTCCAGCGCTGCCTCGGCCTCTTTCAGCAGTTCTTCGATCGACAGCCGCTCCACGCCCGGCATGGAGGCGATCGGCGTGCGCCCCGGCACGTCGTGCACGAACACCGGCCAGATCAGGTCGTCGACGGTGAGGGTATGTTCGCGCATCAGGCGGCGCGAAAAGGCATCGCGGCGCATGCGCCGGGGGCGATAGTGGGGATGGGCCACGTGCAGGCTCCTGGGTGGGCGGATTCTGGGAGGCCGCGCCGGTCGCACGGCCGATGCCGCCAGGCACCGCAGGCCGCGCCGCCGGCACCGGCGTGAACGCGAGGCGGCCCGCGCGCGGGCGCCGTCGGCTGGGCATCTTACTCCCGCCGACGCGGCGCGCAGCGCGGAATGCTGCAACACAGCATGCCGGTCGGCCGGCACGCGGGTCAGATCACCCCGCCGCCCAAGCTCAACCGGATCACCCCGACCACGATCACCAGCGCATTGAGCATCAGGCCGGTCTTGGCGCGGCCGCGGTTGGGCGCCGCGGTGAACAGCAGCCCGATCGCGGCGATCAGCGCGCCGACCGCGGCGAACGGGATCAGGAACCAGTTGCCCCAGCCGAGCAGCGGGATGAAGGCCAGGATCATCCACAGCAACGCCACGATGCCCCACAGCAGACTGATCAGGCCCATGCCGGCCTCCGTGCGAATGTCAGCCTGCACCATAGCGCGCGGCGAACGCCAGGCAACCCAACTCTTGGCATGGGGATCACGGCGGCCCTGCGAGGGTGCGACAGCGGCGGGTTCGGCACGATTCACCCGGCCAGCCTATGATCGCGTGAGATCCGAACACGGGGGTAAGGCCATGAACATCCGACCGCTGTTGCCGCTGGCGCTGCTGCTGGCCCTGGCCGGCTGCGCCAGTTCCTCGAAGGTCATGGTCGGCGCGGCGCGCCCGCCGATCGACCCGGCACTGGTGCAGATCTACTCTGCGCCGCCGCCGGGGGCGGTGGATATCGCCCAACTCGAAGCCTCCAGCGCGGCCGGCTTCGGCACCCAGGGCCAGACCGACGCGGCGGTGGACCGGCTCAAGCGCGACGCGGCCAAGCTCGGCGCCAACGGCGTGGTGCTGATGGGCGTGGGCTCGCAGCGCTCCGGCGGCGGCCTGTCGGTCGGCGCGGGCAGCTACGGCGGCCACGTCGGCGGCGGTCTGGGCATCGGCATCCCCACCACGCAGAAACGTGCCGCCGGCATGGCGATCTGGGTGCCGCCGGGGGCGCAGGCGCCAGCGGCACCAGCGGGACGCTGAAACCGAGCCACCGGGCAGTCGTACAGCGGCGACGTCCGCTGCGCGTCGGCCTGCCTGCATCCAGGCACTGCAACATCATTACGTTATGGTTCACCCGCCTGAAAGGCGGACAGTCCCGCTTGGCTGCGAACCGCATGCATCCGCTCACGTGGGTAGGGAATGCATGAACTGGATCGTCTTCATGCAGCAGAGAACCCTTGTCGTCTTCATCCAGGAGGAGAGCCCATGAAGCGTTGGATATGGATTTTCGCTACATGTTTGCTGTCGTTTCACGCCACCGCCGCACCGGTCTACAAGACGCTCGTGTGCCGCGACAATGATCCTTTCGTGTTCTGCACCCAAGGTTGCAAGGGCATCGACAAGAACTGGAGTCCGGTCGATCCGATCAGTGGCACATGGCAAGCGGACCCAGGCTATTGTTTGAAGCCGAGTCCGGTTCGCTGCTGCAAGCACGGCTCGCACTGCGGTGCATGGACGCCCATCGCGATCGCTGCGGTGGACCAATACGAGGACATCTGTCCGGCAGCCGCCAAACAAGGCAACTGGACGGACCCTAGCCGGCGCCCGGAAAGCGTGCCGTACGAGCACTGAAGGCCGTACCGCTGCGCTTTCGCGCAGCGGTACGATGGCCCTCACTTGCGCTGCGCTGGCACGAACTCCTCGTCCACCGCCGTGGCCAGTTGGTCCGGGGGCAACAGCCCCTGGTCCAGCAGGAAGTTGTTGAACTTCAGCCGGTCGAACCTGGCGCCCAGCGCCAGTTCGGTGCGCATGCGCAGTTCCAGGATGCGGCTGTAGCCGTAGAAGTAGCTGCCGGCCTGGCCGGGCGCACGCACCATGTAGCGGTCCAGCTCCTGCCGGGCCATCGCCGGCGACAGGCCGACGTCGTTCTCCAGCACCAGGCGCGCCCGCTCGCGATCGATCAGGCCGAGATTGAGCATCGGGTCGAGCATGGCGCGCGCCGCGCGCAGCAGGCGGAACTGCAGGGCGATCAACTGCCCGTCCAGCGGCTCGTACGGCACCATCTCGGCCTCGGCGTACAGCGCCCAGCCTTCGACGTTGACCGAGTTGAACGCGAACAGGCTGCGCGCCAGCGACACGCCGCGCTCGACCATGGCGGTGAACTGCAGTTCGTGGCCCGGCCGGCCCTCGTGCGCGCTCAACGTCCACGCCGCGGCGCCGAAGTTGAAATCGTCGTAGTGCTCGCCCTTGCCGGCGCTGTCCGGATTGCCCAGCGGCAGCACGAAGGTGCCCTGCTCGCCGGTGTTGCCGACCAGCGGTGCCGGGCGGAAATGCGGCGCCGGTTGCGCGGCGCTCTCGGCCGGCGAGCCCAGGCGCATCTGCATCGGCCGCTGCGGCACGTCGACGATGCGCTGCTGGCGGATGATCGGATCGATGCGATCGATGACGCTGCGGTAGTGGGCTTCGAGCTTGTCGTCGGCAATGGTGTCGCGCTTGAGCGCGCGCAGCACCGTGCGGTAATCGCGGGCATCGTCGCCGCGCAGGCCCTTGGCCGCGGCCACCTGCGGCGCCAGCTGCTGCATCGCCGCGCGGGTTTCCATGAATTCCAGCTGCGCGCGCTGCATCAGCACCTGCGGTGCGATGTCGATGCCGACCTGCTTGAGCTGGAACGCATACAGCTCGGGCGGCAGGCGCGCATCCTCGCGCGCCTGCGGCAGCACGACCGTGCGCGTCCACGTGGCGTAGTCCTGGAACTGCTTGTCCAGCGCCGCCAGTGCCGCATCCGCGCCGGTGATCTTGTACTCGGCGAACAGCGCGCGAATGCCCTTGGCGTAGGTGTCGACGTTGCTCAAGGCCTGCTCGACCTCGCGCCTAGTCGGCTGCAGGAGCTTTCCGTCGGCGCGCTTTTCTTCGTAGCGTTGCCGCGCCAGCAGCAGGATCGAGGTGCTGCCCGGCGCCAAACCGACGTAGCGCTGCAGCCGCAGCAGCGCCTTGGCGCGGCGCGCCGCCGGTACCTGCTCGGACAACAGGTTGTTGAGTCCGCCGAACACATGCTGCGGCGCGTCGGTCCATGGCAGCAAAAAACGCTCGTTGAGCGTGCTGCCCTCGATCGCCTGGTCGGCGGCGTGGATCAGGATCGCCAGATCCTGGCGCACGTTCGGATCGCGCTCCACCTGCAGTTTTTCCTGCAGCGTGCGGCGCGCGGCAGCGGTGGCCTCGCGGAAGCGCCGCGCGTTGTCGGGACCGAAATCGGAGACCTGGTCGTCGAATCCGGGCACGCCGAAGAAGCTCACTTCCTCGGCCTGGAACGGCGCCTGCGCCTGCAGCAGGATCTGCGCGAACGCATTGCTGCGCTCCACCCAGGCCGGTGCGCGCGTGGCGGCTGCGGCAGCCGGTGCGGCCGCCGCAGCCAGCGCGGGAAATGGCGAAGGCGCCGCCAGTGCCAGGGTCAGGGCGATGGCGAGGACACGTGGCTTCATGGCGCAGCTCCGACAGAATGATGTCAGGACCGTACGCGGCGCGTGCCGGCTCGGCCATCTGCCGGAGGTCATGGCCGCCGCCACGCCGCGGTGCAGCATGTGGGTGAAGACCACGCCGCCGCGGTCGCGCACATGCTGTGCCGGCAGCAGAGCGCATGATTGCAGGACATGGGCGGTGCGATCGCGCCCCCCATGGCGCCACCCACGCACCACGCGGCGCGGGGGCGGCAGATCGTTCCCGCTGCTTACTTCGTCGCGTCGGCCTCGGCCGGCGTGGCGCTGTCGTCGACGTCCGTGGCGGGCACCGGCGGCGCCTCGACCGCCATCCCGTCCGCCTCTTCGTCCTCGTCGCTGTCGGCGTCCTGCCCGAGCGCATCGAGCAGCGGGATCGCTTCACCCGCATCCGGCAATACCTGCAAGGTGGTGTAGTGCCACTCGCCCGCATGGCGCTCGGCTTCGATGTACAGGGTGCCGTTGGCGCGGCTGCCGTGCAGCGACACGCTCAGCTCGGCATTGCCACTGCCGCCGCCGCTGCTGTTGAAGCTGCCGCTGGGCATGATGCCGTCCTTGATCGGCGCGCCCAGCGCGGCCGCCACGCGCGGGTCGTGTTGCGCGGCCATCACGCCGACCCGATACGGCTCGGAGGACTTGGTGACGCGCGCGATGCCGAGCACGAACACCGCGATCGACGCCAGCAGCAGGGCGCCAAGCACCAGCACGATCAGCGGCACCGCCCACTTCCAGTGCCGCGCCCACCAGCCGCGCTTGGCCGGCGGCAGCGCCGTGGTGGAGGTGGGACCGGGCGTACCGGGCAGCGGCGGCGGACTCGACATGACGTCACTCCTTGTCGTGCGGAAGCGGGAAGGTGGAAGCGGAACGGCGCACTCAGGGCTTGAGGCAACGCGCCAGGAAGGCTTCGGTGGTGCGGTAGCGGTGCAGCGCGTTGCTGCCGGACAGGCCGTGCTTGGCGCCCGGATAGGTCATCAGCTCGAACAGCTTGCCGCGCTTCTGCAGTTCGCTCATCAGCGAGGTGGAATTGGTGAACAGCACGTTGTCGTCGGCCATGCCGTGCAGCAGCAGCAGTTGCGAGGTCAGCCCGTCCAGGTGCGCGGCCACGCGGCTGTCGCGGTAGCCGTCGGGATTGGCCTTGGGCAGGTTCATGTAGCGCTCGGTGTAGTGGCTGTCGTACAGACCCCAGTCGGTGACCGGCGCGCCGGCGGCGCCGCAGGCATAGGCCTCGCTGTGCTTGGCCAGCAGCATCAGGGTCATGTAGCCGCCGTTGGACCAGCCGTACACGCCGATACGCGCCGCATCCACCCACGGCTGCGTCTTCAGCCAGGCCACGCCGCGCAACTGGTCGTCCACTTCCACGGTGCCCTGGTGCTGGTACAGCGCGCCGCCGAAATCGCGGCCGCGGCGCGGCGTGCCGCGGTTGTCGAGCGAGAACACCACATAGCCGTGCTGGGCCAGGTACTGGTCGAACAGCGCATCGCCGCGGCCGGGCCAGCCGTCGACCACGGTCTGCGCGGCCGGGCCGCCGTACACGTAGACCACCACCGGGTAGCGCTTGCCCGGGTCGAACCCGTCCGGCTTCATCAGCCGGTAGTGCAGCTGGGTCTTGCCGTCGGCGGCGGTCATGGTGCCGAACTCGACCGGACGCTGCGCGGCGCGGTAGGCCGCATACGGGTGTTGCGGATCGGCCAGGTCGTTGACCAGCAGGGTGGCGATCTTTTCGCCAGTGGCGCGGAACAGCTCGATCTGCGGCGGCGTGGTGGTGTTGGACCAGCTGTCGACATACACGCTGGCGTTCTTGGCGAAGCTGGCGGCATGCGTGCCGTTGGGCTTGGACAGCTGCTCGATGGCACCGCCGGCCAGCGGCACCGTGTAGATCTGCGTCTGCGTCGGCGACGCCTTGGTCGCGGAGAAATAGACCTTGCCGGCCGCCTCGTCCACCGCCAGCAGCTCGTCCACCACCCACTCGCCCTGGGTCAGCGGGCGCAGCGTGCGGCCGTCTTCCGAGGCCAGGTACAGGTGTTCGTAGCCGCTGCGCTCCGAGCCCCAGACGAAGCGTCCGTCCTTGAGGAAGTGCAGGTCGTAGGTGAGCGGGACCCAGGTCGGGCTGGTCTCGGTGATCAGCACACGCTGCTTGCCGGTGGCCAGCGTCGCCTCGATCAGCTCCAGGCGCTTCTGGTCGCGCGACTGGCGCTGGAAGGTCAGCCGTTGCGGATCGCGCCAGTCCACCCGCGCCAGGTAGATGTCCGGGTTCTTGCCCAGGTCGATCCACTGCGGCTGCGCGCCGGCGCGCGGCGCGATCGTGCCGAGTTGCACCTTCACGTTGGGCTGGCCGGCCTGCGGATAGCGCTGCTCCACCACCTCGGTATGGTCGGCGTAGACCTCCGGGCGCTTCTGCACCGGCACCTCGGTTTCGTCGATGCGCGCGAAGGCGATCGCCGAATCGTCCGGCGCCCACCAGTAGCCGGTGTGGCGATCCATCTCCTCGTCGGCGACGAACTCGGCCACGCCGTTGCCGATGGTCTCGCTGCCGTCGCGGGTGAGCTGGTGCTGCTGGCCGCTGGCCAGGTCGATCACCCACAGGTTGCGCCCGCGCACGAAGCTGACGTAGCCGCCCTTGGGCGAGATCTTCGGATCGGTGACGAAGCCTTCGCCGTGGGTGAGCTTGCGCACCGCGGCGCTGCCGGTCTTGCGCAGGTCGTACAGGTACAGCTCGCCGCCCAGCGGGAACAGCAGCGCATGCGCGTCCGGCGCCCACTGGTACTCGACGATGCCGGTGTAGGCGGCGATGCGCTGGCGCTCGCGGCGCGCCTTCTCCTCGTCGCTCAGGGTTTCGGTGCCCGGCAGCACCAGCTTGGAATCCACCAGCATGCGGGTCTGGCCGCTGGCGATGTCGTATTCCCACAGGTCCAGCTGGTTGCGGTCGCTGTCCTTGCCGCGCAGGAAGGTCACCCGCGAGCCGTCCGGCGCCACCTTGGGCTTCATCAGGGTCGGCCCGGACAGCGGCTTGCTGCCGGTGATGGCCTCCAGGGTCAGTTTCTCGGCGTGGGCGGGAAGGATGGGGGTGGCGAGCATGAGGGCGAGAGCGGCGAACAGAGAGCGCATGAAGGTTCCTGATGGAGCACCGAGCGCACGGATGATGCGCGTGCGCCCGGGATTTGAGAAGCGCGCCGGCTCAGCGCTGCCCGAACAGGTGCTTGCGCTCGGCGTCGCTGAGCGGCTTGCCCGCGTTCGGGTTCACCTGTTCCTTCAGTGCGTAGGCACGCTGGGTGGCCGGGCGTGCGGCGATGGCGTCGTGCCAGCGCTTGAGGTGCGGGAAGGCGGCGTAGTCGGGGGTCAGGCCGTTGTACACCTCGATCCACGGGTAGCTGGCCATGTCGGCGATGCCGTAGTCGTCGCCGGCCAGGTAGGCGCTGTGCGCCAGGCGCTTGTCCAGCACGCCGTGCAGGCGCCGCACCTCGTTGCCGTAGCGTTCGATCGCATAGCCGATCTTCTCCGGCGCGTAGACGTTGAAATGCCCCATCTGCCCGGTCATCGGGCCGAGCCCGGCCATCTGCCAGAACAGCCATTCCAGCGCGAGCACGCGCCCGCGCGGATCTGCCGGGAGGAAGCGGCCGGTCTTCTCGGCCAGGTACAGCAGGATCGCGCCGGACTCGAACACGCTCTGCGGCGCGCCGCCGTCGGCCGGGGCATGGTCGACGATGGCCGGCATCTTGTTGTTCGGCGAGATCGTCAGGAAGTCGGGGGCGAACTGCTCGCCGGCACCGATGTTGACCGGCTTGAGCGTGTAGTCCAGCCCGGCTTCCTCGAGGAACAGGGTGACCTTGTGCCCATTGGGGGTGGGCCAGTAGTACAGATCGATCATGACGGCGCTCCTGGAAGGGGAGCCCGAGTGTAGCGGCGCCCCCCGGCTTGGCAGCGTCATCGCCGGCCGGGTACCCTGGCCGCTCCCGCAACGCAGCATTCCAGACCACGCCATGACTCCAGAGCGGCCCCGCCTGCATCCCCTGTCCAACCTGATCTTCGCCTCGCGCTGGCTGCAGTTGCCGCTGTACCTGGGACTGATCGTGGCCCAGGGCGTCTACGTGTTCCTGTTCGGCAAGGAGCTGTGGCACCTGATCCACGAGGCGCCGAGCCTGGGCGAGCAGCAGATCATGCTGATCGTGCTCGGCCTGATCGACGTGGTGATGATCTCCAACCTGCTGGTGATGGTGATCGTCGGCGGCTACGAGACCTTCGTGTCGCGGCTGGGCCTGGAAGGCCATCCGGACCAGCCGGAGTGGCTGAGCCACGTCAACGCCAGCGTGCTCAAGGTCAAGCTGGCGCTGTCGATCATCGGCATCTCCTCGATCCACCTGCTCAAGACCTTCATCGCGGTCGGCGCGCTCGGCGGCATGCCGATGTGCTCGCCGGAACAACTGGCCAGCGCCGTGGGGACGGTGGACCTGAAGAGCTGCGCGACGCTGACCGCCACCGGCGTGCTGTGGCAGACCATCATCCATGGCATCTTCATCCTGTCGGCGATCGGCATCGCCTGGACCGACCGGATCATGTCCGCGTCCGCGCCGGCGCGGCCGGCGCATTGACCGGCGCGCGCCGCGTCACGCTTTTTGCCGCATGGCAGCGGCTGCCACGCACGCGGCGGCCGCGGATGCTAGATTGACCGATGGGGTGCGCTGGCGGCATGGGGGCCGCAGCACCGCGAACGCACCGCCGTCGCATCGTTGATTGCCAACACCGGGGATTCAGGGGGACGCATGTCGCAACTCACCACACTCGCCAAGGCGCGCCAGGTCGCGCCGATCCTGTTGCTGGCCGCGCTGGCGGCCTGCTCCAAGCAGGAAGAGGCCGCACCACCCAGCGCTGCACCGGCCACCGCCGCGGCCAACGCACCGGCACCGCCGGCGGTCTCGGCCAAGGTGCAGTCGATGGGCACCGAACAGTTGCACGACTCGGCCAGCCAGGCGCTGCGCGAGAACCGGATGTACGCACCGGCCGGCAACAACGCGGTCGAGTACTACCTGGCGTTGCGCGACAAGCAACCCGACGACGCCGGGGTCAAGAGCGCGCTGACCGACCTGATGCCGTATACGCTGATCGCCGCCGAACAGAGCATCAACCGCGAGGACTTCCCGGAAGCCCAGCGCCTGATCGGGCTGATCGAGAAGATGGATCCGCAGGCGCCGGCGCTGCCGCGGCTCAAGCAGGGCGTGAGCAAGGGCATGGAGGCCGTGGCCCAGCGCAGCCAGGACGAGACCGACAAGGCCAAGAAGGACGCCGAGCAGAAGGCCAAGCTGGCGGCCGAGCAGCAGAAGCAGGCGCAGCAGCAGGCCAGTGAGGCGCAGGCGGCGCAGCAGATCGCCGCACAGCAGGAGGCCGCGCGCCGCGAGAGCGCACGCCAGGAGGCCGAACGCCAGGCCGCCGCGCGCCCCGCCACGCCCGCCGCCACCACGCAACCGACGCCGGCACCGGCGGCCGCCCCCGCGGCCACGCCGGCCGCTGCCGCCACCGCACAGACGCTGCGTCCGATCAGCACCCCGGCGCCGCGCTATCCGCCCGAAGCACTGCGCTCGGGCACCGCGGGCGAAGTGCTGGTGGAGATCACCGTCGGCACCGACGGCGCGGTCACCAATGCCCGCGTGCTGCGCTCCACGCCGCCGCGAGTGTTCGATCGCGAGGCCTTGAACGCCACCAAGCGCTGGCGCTTCGAACCCGTCAGCGCGCCGGTGACCACCCGCCGCACGCTGGCGTTCAATCCCGGCGGCTGAGTCCAACGATGACACGTGCGTGCCCGGCGGCTGCCGGGCGCGCAGCGAAGGCGCAGGCGCAACATCGCGCCGACCGAACCACTTCGACCGGCGCGATCAGGACGTCGGTGTCATGCCCGCACTGCGCGCGGAGACGCCGAAGCGCCCCTTGCGCCAGGCCATCCAGGTCGCGATCGCACCCACCACCGTGCACACCAGCAAGCCGGGCAGCGAGGCCTCCGGGCCGAACGCGCCACCGCTCAACCAGTCCGGCACCCCGGCCTGCGCCGTGCTGCGCGCGAGTGCCGGCCCCATGTCGGTCCCCGATACCGCCGCGCCCAACAGGTAGCCCTGGGTGAAGTTCCAGGCCGCATGCACGCCGATGGAGACCCAGAGCCGGCCGCTGAGCACGTAGAAGGCGCCCAGCATGACGCCCGCCTCCACCGCGATGCAGAGCGCGGCGAACACGCTCGCGTTCGGATTGCCGAGGTGGGCCAGGCCGAACAGCAGCGCCGACAGTGCGAATGCCAGCCATGGCCCGAACGCACGCCACAGCAATCGCAACAGGATCGCGCGCAGCATCAGTTCTTCCACCACGCCGGCCTGCAGCGCCCTGCCGAGCGGCGCCCACACCGGCGCCGGCCCGGTCCAGCGGATCGCGTAGACGCCGAACGCCGCCATGATCGCCATCACCGCCGCGAACATAGCCGCACCCAACAGCAGCCCCACGCCCAACTGCAGGGGCGCGGCGCGCCAGGCGAGTTCCGCCGGCCAGCGCCGCTCGCCCAGGCGTACCACGATTGCGTAGAGCACGGCGGCCGTCAGCGCCGTCGCATACGGCGCGAGCCGATCCGCGCCCGGCGGAAGCAGCCTGGCGCACAGCAGCGGCACCGCCGTCGCCACGACGATCATCAGCGCCAGCAACGCGATCGCCCAGAGCAGCGCCCGCAGCCAGCGCACCCTCCCTGGCTGCAGGATGCGCGCCTCGCCCAGCACCAGCAGGCGCCTGGCGCCGGCGGCCATCATTGCTGGGACATCGTGTGGATCTGGAGACATGCAAAGGCTCGCTGCGGAGGAAGCATCGGCAAGACGGACAACTCCGCTGCGCGCGCAGCGAGTGTGCATCACGATCGCGTTTCCTGCGCGGCCCCGCGACGACGGGCGTGCAGCGCGCGGACCCGGCCCGCGCGCTGCCGCCTGCTCAGCCGGAGATCGCCAGCTGTTCCTGCCGGTAGCGGCGCACCGCCGCCAGCCACAGCACCGCGGCCAGGCCGAAGCCGGTGATCAGGTACACCGCCCAGATCTGCGGATCGATCGTTTCGCGGCGGATGATCTTCATCAACATCTGGTTCTGCGCCAGGAACGGCACCGCGAACTGCCACAGCGTGGTCTTCAGCGGATACACCATCAACGCATAGCCCGGCAGCATCGGCAGCAGCATCAGCCAGGTCATGTGGCTCTGCGCTTCCTTCATGCTCTTGGCCGCGGCCGCCAGATAGGTCAGCAGCGACGTGCCGATGAACAGCATCGGCAGCAGCACGAACAGCATCTGCAGCATCGCCACGAAACTGACGTTGAGCTGGCGGCCGATGCCGCTGGCCACCTGCGCGCTGAGCTTGAACGCGAGCAGGGTCAGCAGCAGCGAGACCAGGCCGACCACGCAGGCGGCGGTGATCTTGCCGCTGACGATGGCGCTGCGCGAGGCCGGCGTGGCCAGCAGCGGCTCCAGCGATTGCCGCTCGCGTTCGCCGGCGGTGGCGTCGAGGATCAGGTACGCGCCGCCGATGAACGAGGTGATGGTCAGCAGCACCGGCAGCAGCATCGCCAGCAACGCGCCACGCTTGGCCTCGGGTGTGGCCAGGTCCTGCAGTGCCACATCCAGCGGCCGCGATACCTGCGAATCTATGCCGCGCGCCAGCAGGCGCAAGGCACCGACCTGCTGGCCGTACATGCCCAGCGCGGCCTGCACCCGCTGGGTCGGGATGTCGGCATCGCGGCGGGTGCTGTCCTTGATGATCTCCACCAGCGCCGGGCGTCCTTCGTGCCAGGCGTTGGCGTAGTCCTCGTCGATCTTCAGCGCAAGATCCACGTCCTGGCTGCGGATCGCGCCGGTCAGGTCCTTCGGCGGCGCGACCGCGTTCAGGCCCTGCGCGGCGAGGAAGGCGACCAGGTTCGGCGCACGTTCGCGGCCGATCACCGGAATGTCCAGCGGCTTGTCGATCTGGGTGCGCACCCGGCTCTCGGCCAGCGCGCCCATGCCCAGGATCAGCGCCGGATACAGCAGCGGGCCCAGCAGCAACGCCAGCGCCAGGGTGCGGCGATCGCGCGAGAGGTCGCGCAATTCCTTGCGCATCACGGTGAATACGGTACGGAGCAGGCTCATGCGTGCAGTCCCTCGTCGCTGCCGATCGCCTTGACGAAGGCGTCTTCCAGATTGGGTTCGCCGGTGAGGGCGCGCAGTTCATCGGCGGTACCGGCGGCCACCACCGTGCCCTTGGCGATGATGACGATGCGATCGCACAGCGCCGCCACCTCCTGCATGATGTGGCTGGAGAAGATCACGCAACGCCCTTCCTCGCGCAGCTCGCGCAGGAAGCCGCGCAATGCGCGCGTGGTCATCACGTCCAGGCCGTTGGTGGGTTCGTCCAGGATCACGTTGCGCGGGTCGTGGACCAGCGCGCGGGCGATCGCGGTCTTGGTGCGCTGGCCCTGGCTGAACCCTTCGGTCTGGCGGTCGAGGATGTCGTCCATGTCCAGCGCCTTCGACAGCAACCGGGTGCGCTCGGCGATGCGTGCCGCCGACAGCCCGTGCAGCTCGCCGAAGTAGGCGATGTTCTCGCGTGCGGTCAGCCGCTTGTACACCCCGCGCGCATCCGGCAGCACGCCCAGCGCGCGCCGCACCGCCATCGGATCCTGACCCACGTCGACGCCGTCCACGCGCACCTGGCCCTGGTCCGGCGCCATCAGCGTGTACAGCATGCGCAAGGTGGTGGTCTTGCCGGCGCCGTTGGGACCGAGCAGGCCGGTGATCTGGCCGTCGGCAGCCTGGAAGCTGACCCCTTGCACGGCCTGCACGGCGCCGGCGCGGGTCTTGAATGCCTTGTGCAGATTGTCGGCGACGATCATGCCCGCCCCTCCCTGTCGAACGCTGCGCAGCTCATGGTTCCCATCCGTTGAATGAAGTGAAGGCCGGCACGCCGCTCATCGCGTCCAGGCAGGTGGCATCGAGGTGCTTGGCATCGGCGGTCTCGAAGAACTGGCCGAGCAGCTTGGGCATGCAACCCAGGGTCATGGTGCCGTGGCCCTGGCCGCGCACCACCAGGTGGCGGCCGTTGGGCAGGCCCTTGAGTACGCGCTCGGCATAGCGTGGCGGCGTCACCGGATCCAACTGGCCGGAGGTCAGCAGCACCGGCAAGGTGGAGGTGAACGGCGCGGTGAAGTCCGCCGGCCGCGTGCCGGTCGGCCAGGCCGGGCAGGCGGCGAAGAACATCTGCGCCACCTCCGGGCCGAGCAGCGTGTCGTGGGTTTGCGGCGCGCGATAGCGGTCGGCATCCTCGGCGCAGATCACCGACCACTGCATGCCGCGATTCATCTGCCCGTCCAGTTGCCCGCCCATCATCTTTGCCAGCGACATCAGCGGCCCGTAGCGGCCGTTGGCCGCTTCGTCCAGCACCAGCGGCAGCAGCGACGCGGTCTGCGGCGCGTAGGAGAACGAGAACGCCAGGCTGGTGACGGTGTCGGCGGTGACGCGGTCGTGGCGACTTTCACCGCTGGCCGGATCGCGGTAGTCCACCTCCACCGGCGCCTGCCGCAGCCGCTCCACCACCGCCCGCAACTGCGCGCGGGTATCGGTGGGGAAGCGCTTGGCGCAGGCCGGGTCGGCCTTGCACTGCTCAGCCTGGAGCGCGATCGCGTCCTCGAAGGTCGTGGCGAATTCGCCGCCGACCACCAGGTCGTTCGGCGCCACGCCATCGATGACCACGCTGCGCACGTGCGGCGCATAGCGACGCGCGTACTGCTGGGCGACGCGGGTGCCGTAGGAACCGCCGATCAGGTTGATCTTGTCCACGCCCAGCGCGGCGCGCACCGCATCCAGGTCGCCGATCGCCTGGGTAGTGGTGTAGTAGCGTGGATCGGCACGACCCTGCAGCGAATGCGCGCAGCGGCGGGCGTAGTCGACCAGTTCGGCGGCGGTGGGCGCGCGCGCCGGATCGGCCAGCGGCATGTCCTTGCCGTCCGGCCCCAGGCAGCTCAGCGGGTTGGATTGGCCGGTGCCGCGCTGGTCGATCAGGAACACGTCGCGGCGCTTGCGGGTCTCGCGCAGCGCCATGTCGACGATGCTGGCGACCTGGGTGGCGGCCTGGCCGGGACCGCCGGCCAGGAAAAACACCGGATCCGGGTCGCTGCCGCCCTCGCCGGTGACCGGCAGCCAGGCGATGTTGAGTTCGATCTTGCGGCCATTCGGCGCCGCCGGATTCTCCGCCACGGCCATGCGCGTGCACTGCGCCGCGACGTTGTTGGACGCCACCGGATTGGTCAGCGTGCACGGATGGAAGCGCAGCGCGCCGTAGCTGCGTTCGGACGTCTGCGCCGTCGGTGCCTGGGCCGCCTGGCAGGCGGCGAGCAACAGGGTGGCCGCCGCGATGGCGAACGGCCGGGATGGGTGTCGCATGGTTCGCATCCTTGAGTTCATGGCTTGCAGGATGCCATGCCGAAACATGGCGTCGTCGGTGCCCGGTGGGGCATGGAACGGAGTGCGCGGTTACTCGCCCTCATCGAACAGGAACACCTGCTCGATGCTGTGCGCGAACAACCGCGCAATGCGGAACGCCAGCGGCAGGCTCGGATCGTATTTGCCGGTCTCCAGCGCATTGATGGTTTGACGCGACACGCCCAGCCGCTCGCCCAGTTCGCCCTGCGACCAGCCGTGCGCCTCGCGCAGCTCGCGGATCCGGCTGTTCATTGGTAGCGGCGCGCGTTCGCGACCTTGACCACCCCATAGGTCATGCACAGCGCGGGAAACACCCACAGCATCGCGCTCGAGGCCGACAGCGCGATGACCTGCGCGGCCTGCAGGAACCCGGCGGCCATGTAGACGCCACAGGTCAATCCGGCGGCGATGGCGATGGACTCCAGCTCGATGCGCCGCTGCAGTTCGTCGGAGTCGCGCACGAAGCGCGCCACCGCACGGATCACCAGCGCCAACATCAGCGCCGGCAGCAGCGCGACCACCACGCGCAGCCACAGCACGTCCACGCTGTCGAGCAGGCGCTTCCAGAACAGCATCACCACCACGTAGGCGCCCATCGGCGGGAAGAACTCGCGGTAGTAGCGCCGCGCCAGCGCCCGCGGCGCGCTGTCGGCCAGGCTGCCCCGCGACCACCACAGCAGCAGCGCCATGAACAGGCCGCCGATGCCGACGCCCATGCACACCCCGCGCAGGTAGTCGCTGCCGCCGAGCGGCAGCCAGGTCCCCGCCGCCAGCAGCGCCAGACTCACGCACAGCACCACGATCGCGTTGCGCCTGCAGTTGCCCATCACCTGTCCCCGATACTCAGCCGATCCCCGATCCGGCACCCTCGCGGCTGCCGCGTATGCCGTGCCGACCTTTCCCCTGTCAAGCACGCTTGACAGGAGGATGCGCGCGCCAAGATCGGCTGTCAAGCGTCCTTTACAGACAAAGCGAAATCACCGGCAAGCCGGCGCAACGAGCCCCTC
The DNA here is from genome assembly GCF_038442435.1 of Xanthomonas protegens. Lineage (NCBI taxonomy): Bacteria > Pseudomonadati > Pseudomonadota > Gammaproteobacteria > Lysobacterales > Lysobacteraceae > Xanthomonas > Xanthomonas protegens. The sequence continues at coordinate 59,007 of NZ_JAQJCQ010000019.1, forward strand.
TCCCACCGGGAGAGGGGTTGGGGTGAGGGTACGGGCGCGAAGCGCACACGGTGCCTATGGAGCACGCGCTTCACCCCCGACGAATCCTCCCAGTGAAGCAATCGCGGCTGAAGCCGCGCCTACGCGGGATGTCCGGCGCCAACAGCGGCCGCTACTTGCTGCTGACGTACTTCTCGCGGCGGATGTGCTGCACCGGGAGGCCGGCGTCCTTCAGCGCATCGAAGCAGGCATCGACCATGTTCGGATTGCCGCACAGGTAGGCGATGTCGCCTTCGGCCTGCGGCGCGAATTCGCCGAGGAACTGCTGCACGTAGCCATGCCGCACGTCCGGATGCGGCGCCTCCGGCAACTCGCGCGAGAAACACGGCACGAAGCGGAAACCGGGATGCGCATCGGCGAAGGCGCGGAATTCGTCGCCGTACAGCAGCTCGGCCGGGGTCCGTGCCCCCAGCAGCAGCACCACTTCCACGCCGCGCTCGGCCATCGCCGCTTCCAGCAGCGGCAGCATCGAGCGGTACGGCGTGACGCCGGTGCCGGTGGCGATCAGCAGATAGCGACGGTTGCTGTCGCCCGGCTGCAGGCAGAAACGTCCGTACGGGCCGCTGGCGCAAACCTGCCCGCCGATCTCCAGGCCTTCGAACAGCGCGGTCGCCGCGCCGCCGGCGACGAAGCTGACCGCGATCTCCACGGTGGCATCGGCCGGCTGCGCCGGATCGTGACGCGTGGCCAGCGAGTAGCTGCGCTTGGTCGCGGTGCCATCGGCATAGTGGAAGTGCACCTGCACGAACTGGCCGGGCACGAACGGCAGAGGTTGGCCATCATCGCGGACGAAGCGATAGTGGCCGACGGCCGGGGCCAGCATGTGGCGGTCGACCAGTTTCAGCGGGAATTGGGCAGGCACGGAGATGCAACAGTCTGTGGCCGGGGGCGACCCCACGAGGTCTTCTATAATAACGGCTGCACTTCTCCTGCGCCGTCGATGCGGCGCGAAGGCCCGCCTTGACTCCCGCACCTGCTCTTTCTCCCCAGACGCCGGCGCCCGCCCTGCGCGTGCGCGACCTGCGCAAGACCTACGACAACGGCGTGCAGGCCCTGCATGGCGTGTCGCTGGACGTGCTGCCCGGCGACTTCTTCGCCCTGCTCGGCCCCAACGGCGCCGGCAAGTCCACCCTGATCGGCATCATCAGCTCGCTGGTCAACCTCAGCGCCGGCCAGGTCGAGGTGTTCGGCACCGACCTGAGCAGCCAGCGCAGCGCGGCGATGCGCCTGATCGGCCTGGTGCCGCAGGAGATCAACTTCAACCTGTTCGAGAAACCCTTCGACATCCTGGTCAACTACGCCGGCTTCTACGGCATGCCGCGCGCCGAGGCCGAGCGTCTGGCCGAAGTGGAACTCAAGCGCGCGCATCTGTGGGAGAAGGCCCATGTGATGAGCCGCACCCTGTCCGGCGGCATGAAGCGGCGGCTGATGATCGCCCGCGCGATGATGACCCGGCCGCGCCTGCTGATCCTGGACGAACCCACCGCCGGCGTGGACATCGAGATCCGCCGCGACATGTGGCGCGTGCTGCGCGAGATCAACGCCGCCGGCACCACCATCATCCTCACCACGCACTACCTGGAGGAAGCGGAGAGCCTGTGCCGCAACCTGGCGATCATCGACCGCGGCCGCATCGTCGAGCAGGGGCCGATGCGCGCCCTGCTGGCCAAGCTGGACGTGGAAGGCTTCTTGCTGGACATCGACGGCGAGTTGCCGGCGCAGTTGCCGGCGATCGAGGGCACCACCCTGCTGGCGCAGGACGCGCACACCCTGGACCTGGACATGCCGCGGGCGATGGACCTCAACCGCGTGTTCGCCGCACTGGGCGACGCCGGCATCCGCGTGCGCTCCATGCGTACCAAGAGCAATCGCCTGGAGGAACTGTTCGTGCGCCTCACCGGCGAGCACCGCGATGCCGCTGCGGCCACGACCGGCACGGCCACGCCGTCCGCCACTCCCTGATGCCCCCACGGCGACGACCATGACCACCCAGACCGATTCCACCCTTCCCGTTTCCGACGCCACGCCCGCCCAGCGCAACTGGGTCGCGCTGGGCACCATCGTGCGCCGCGAGGTCAAGCGCATCCTGCGCATCTGGGGCCAGACCCTGGTGCCGCCGGCGATCACCATGACCCTGTACTTCTTGATCTTCGGCGGCCTGATCGGCTCGCGCGTGGGCGACATGGGCGGCTACAGCTACATGCAGTTCATCGTCCCCGGCCTGGTGATGATGAGCGTGATCCAGAACAGCTACGGCAACATCAGCTCCAGCTTTTTCGGCGCCAAGTTCGGCCGCCACGTCGAGGAACTGCTGGTCAGCCCCATGCCCAACTGGGTGATCCTGTGGGGCTACGTCGCCGGCGCGGTGCTGCGCGGGCTGATGGTCGGCGTGATCGTGCTGATCATCGCCATGTTCTTCACCCCGGTGCGCATCCCGCACCCGCTGGTGACCCTGACCACCGTGTTGCTGGGCGCGACCATCTTCTCCCTGGCCGGCTTCATCAACGCGGTCTACGCGAAGAAGTTCGACGACGTGGCGATCGTGCCGACCTTCATCCTGACCCCGCTGACCTACCTGGGCGGCGTGTTCTACTCGGTCAAACTGCTGCCCGGCTGGGCCGAGGCCGCCACCCACGCCAACCCGATCTTCTACATGGTCAACGCCTTCCGCTACGGCCTGCTCGGCAGCAGCGACGTGCCGGTGTGGGTGGCCTACAGCCTGATGCTGGGCTCCGTCGCGGTGCTCGCGGCGCTGGCGCTGTGGCTGCTGCGGCGCGGGGTGGGGTTGCGGAGCTGACGCGCCAGCGTCCCTGGCGCCTCACCCTCCAGGCGGCTGATACCACCCGAGGCACGACGCCAGGCGGCGTCGCCACAGAGAACATCTTGCGTCGCCCAAGGGCTGCGCCAATACGGCACGGCGAGGACGGCGCATAGCCTCTCGCCATCGGCGCCATTGCTTGGTGGACGAGGCGACACGGGGCGCATCCGGCCCTTGCACCGCGTCAGCAAGCACCGAGGACCGTCGCATCCGGCGTGCCGGGACCTGAGTGCACCGGCGCCCCCAGTCGCCGCGTCGCGGCGGATACACGCCGTGTCCCGGATTGCAGTCGGTGTCATCCGCCGGAATATCCGCTACGCGTCACACGCGAATCTGACGGTACGCACGGCGCGACTGCACCGAATTCACAATTGTATATTCCATACGGGATCGCACGCGTCCAAAGTTTGACTCGATAATGTGATGCAAACCTAGTTAAGCGCCAATTTATTAACGCTAGTTTTCTTGTAACGGCAATAAGCCGACGCTACAGTGCACACGTCCGCTACACACCATCTCTTTACTGGACGTAAAGCGCGGGCCGGAGACCAGCTTCGTCTCCGTGAACGACTTCACTTAATGAACCCATGTCGCCACACGTTGCCGCGGGGCACGCTTGTGTGTTGCCGGTGATTGGGCGATCGAGCCAAGGAGAGGAATCAGATGAAGATCCAACGCAAGCCCATCCGCTTCGGCCGCAAACAGCAAGGCCAAGGCATGACCGAGTACATCATCATCGTGGCCCTGATCGCGATCGCGGCGATCGGCGTGTTCACGTTCTTCGGCGGTACGGTCCGCGCACAGGTCGCTGGTATGGCGCAGGAATTGTCCGGCAAGGACGCGGACCAGATGATCCAGCGCGCCGGTACGCGCGCAGACAAGGCCCAGGGCCAGGCCGACAAGGACAAGGGTATGGCCGCCTACAACGGCAACAAGTAACGCCCTTGCCACCATCTGCCCGGCCATGGGCAGATGGTGGCCTGCTGCCGATCTCTCGCCAGAAGCCGTACGCAGGCTTCTGCAAAGTAGCTAGCAACCCAATCCCATGGAATCCGCAGGGTCCGACGCGTGCGTCGTGCCTTTGGCGGGGTATTGCCCGAAGGAAGCCGCATGGTGATCATCGCCGCCAATCCCTCGACCACGATGGTCGCACCAGCGACATCCTGTGTCCGTTCCAGGATGCAGGGGCAAGCCATGCCGATGGTGCTGGTATTCCTGATTGTGCTTTGCGTGGGCCTGCTGGTGACCTTCAACACCGGGCAAGTGGTTAGCAAGAAGGTCGAGCTCACCAATGCCGCCGATGCCGCGGCCTACAGTATCGCCGTCGAGCAGGCGCGCGCACGCAATTTCGCCGCCTATCTGAATCGTGGACGCGTCGCCAACGAAGTGGCGATCGCGCAGATCGTGAGCCTGAACTCCTGGCTGACCATGGCCCACTCGACGTCCGTCCACTTCGAAGAGTTCGTCGAGGCCGCCGAAATCGTGCTGTTCTGGATCCCCCCGCTCAGCAGGGTGTTGGACGGCATCCGTCGCGCAATGAAGCAGATCAACACTGCACTTAAGGGCGTCAGGAGTGGTTTTCTGGCCTTTGCCGACGGACAAATGGTCTTTCTCGATCAAACGCTCGACCAGTCCTATGCGACAGCAGCCAATTTTGCCCTCGCCGACTTCGCCTCGGAGGCCAACGTCTTCGCCATGGCCAGCAAAGTGGTGAAAGACAATGTTCCCGACGCCGACCTGACCTTGGTTGGCAAAGGCGTGCTGGCGAAGAATGTTATTTCCGCAGGTGACCAACTCCAGAGCTATACGCCTGGCAAGCGAAAGGGCCTGAACAGCACAAACGTTGGCGGCGAGCGCTACCGCAACGTTGTCATGGCGTCGCGCGACACTTTCACCCGCGCGCGTAACGGCACGGCGCTGGGCGTGTTCAACAACAATGGCGGCACCGACATGGTCGAATACGATCGCTGGTCGGCCGTGGATACATTCCAGTTCAAGCTCTTCTTCTTCGAGTTCCCGCTTGGCTGGGGAGGAACCCAGGCGGTGGGAAACCGCATGCCGAGGTTCTTCGCCGGCATGAATAATGGGCGAGGGTGGAAATCGCCGTACGATAACCATACCTATGAGGCCTACAACGGAATCACTCGCACCGACATCGCCGGAACGCTCATCGAAGGCGACCCCGCGGTCAAGGAAAGCTTCAACCGCAGCAAGGCGTTTCTAAACAATTACAAGGTCGGCCTGAGCCCGGAGTACCGGGACGTAAAGGCTGCCTACTCGCAGCAGCCAGACGGCGCAAACGCCGGACCGATTTACACCGTCGAGGTCGGCACCGATGTCGACAAGGCTCGCACCAGTTCCGCGCTGAAGATCGGGAGTGGACGCATGCAGCTCAAGGACCAAGCCCGCGGCAACCAGTTGCGTGCGATGGCCAGCGCGCAGGTCTATTTCAACCGGCCCCACGAACTCGCTGCTTTTAGGCGCTCGGTCTGGGGTAAGGGCGACAGCAAGTTCGAGAAAGGCAGCATGTTCAGCCCCTACTGGCAGGCTCGCCTGGTGGAAACGCCCGACTCCGACCGCGCGCTCCTGGTGGCTGCTCCATGATGTTCAAGCTCAATCCATTCCGCATCATGGCGCTTTCTTGCGTGGCATCTCTGGCGTTTATCGGCGGCTGCAAGTCGCACGATGCGACCGACGGCGACACGGGCGAGGACCCTTCGTCTTCCGTCAGCGGAGTCAAGTCGCTGCCTGCCCTGCACGTGGTGCTGACCTGGGAGTCGCTTCTGGGAGGGGAGAATCTGCAGCGCAAGAACTATCAGGCGAAGCTGGATGCCTGCCGTGGCTCGGTCATGCCGACCCGCGCGCTTTCGCCACAGGAGGAAGCCAAGCTGGGAACGGGCGAAATCGAGATCATGATCGATGCGCACCGCCAGTTCGCTCACCAAGTCAGCTGGACACTGGGTGCCGACGGCGACAGCGGACAGACAGCATGCTTGATCAAGCTTGAGGAACACACGGACAAAGATACCGTCGAAGACGCCGACGGCATGTACATGGCAATTGACAGCAGCACACGTGCACAGGACCGCCAGACCTTTCAGGCCGCCGGCTGGACACTGACGGGCGAAGGCCAGGTCAAGGGCCAACCCTGCACTCGCTGGCAGAACGGCAAGCAGGAGGTCTGCATGTGGTCTGGTGGAAGCAAGTGGGGCTTTTCCGAATCGCCCGCCGATGCAGCCGGCTGCACGATAGACGCCGTGGGCGTCTACCTACAGGCCATTCCGCTGGAGGCCAAGCCGCTACGGGGCGGCAACGGTTGCGTGCTGCAGGTCAAGTCATTCAGCCTCGGCAGCGGTCTGATTCCTTCCAACGTGGCGGGTGGGAAGGAAGAAAACTAGGAGACGCAGGATGAAGACGACGCTCTTTGCACCAGCGCGCAGGATGCGCGGACAGGGGATGGTGGAGCTGGCGGTCTGTGCCGCCGTGCTGGTGCCGCTGTTTCTGCTGATCCCGGTCGTCGCCAAGCTGGGACACAGCAAGCAGATGGCGATGCAGGCGGCCCGCAATGCAGCCTGGGAAGCGAGCGTGGCCAGAAATTACCAGCCACCCAGCCGTGCAGCTCTGCAGAGCAAGGCATTGGACCGCAATTTCGCGGACGCCGATGCGCCGATCACCAGTCGTGCGTCCGGTGCCAGCGGCGGGTCCTTCTCCGACCAGATGCTCAATACCTTCTCGAACCAGAAGCTGCTGGAAAAGCGCGACCTGTCGATCACGCGTACCGCCAACAAGGGCTCTCCCGGCTACGTCGACGATGCAGCCAATGTGCTGCCGAAGAACTATTTCGACAACGCCTTCCCGCCAAATAGGAACGGCTACGTCACGGCGGAAGTGACGCTGAACTATCGCGATCTGAAAACCACAGATGGTCGACCCGCGCGCTACCTCGAACCGTTGGACAACCTCAACCTGGTCGATAAGCGTCATCAGACCCTGCTGACCGATGCCTGGAATGCCTCTGGCCCACGCAGCGGTGCGCGCAGCGTCATTGCCACCGTCCGACCGTTGGCGCCGGCCTCCTACTTCCAGGGCCTGGATCCCCTCATCGATACGCTGAAGCCATTGAAGCCGATTCTGCCGATGGTGGGTTCTCTCGGCGATCTGGAGATTGGCACCATCGAACCGGATGTCGTTCCTGCCGACAAGCTGGCCGACTACCCGCTGAAGCCGAGTAAGCCATGAACGCAGGGTTCTCCCACCGCATGCTTACTGGCGGACTCTACGCACTCCTGTCCGGTTTTGTTGCGGAACCGGTGCATGCGCTGGACTGGCCGGAAGTGCCGGTCCCCGATCAGGCCACGGGCGAGATCGTGTCCGATCACATGCTCTACAACGGCATTGCGATGCGCGCCAGCCGCTTTCGCGTCGCCCAGTCACCGCAACAGATCGAGCAGTTCTACCGCAAGCAATGGGGCAACACCGTCGTGGCCACGCCGATGGGCAACAAGACCGTGCTTGGACACATGACCAGGGACGGCTACTACATCACGGTGGAGTTGAGTGGAGACACCACGCGCACACAGGGGCAGATCGGGGTGATGGAACTGCCAAAAAAAGATCTCCCCGCCGATGGGGTCGGCAAGGGCTTCGGCCGACTGCCCGACACCCAGGTCGCCGAGGACATCGTCTACATGGACACCCCGCGTCATGTCAGGACGTTGAGCATGCTCAACCAGTACACACCGCTGCAAAACCAGCAGTACTACTCACGGCACTTCGCCGGGCAGGGCTATGCCCGCGACGACTCGTCATCGGCGTGTACGGCAAGCAGTCCGCATTGCGTTTCCCGCTTCACCCGGCGGGACGAGCGCGTCACCGTCACCTCGAGCCGGGAAAAGACCGGCACCGTGATCGTGGCGGTGGTCGAATGAACGCGCCTCCGCTGCTCGGCCGACGCCTGCAGCGCGGCCAGTCCACGATCGAATATACCGTGGTGGTCATGGCGCTAGTGATCGTGCTGATCGCCAAGCCCGACCTGATCACCGAGGTGGTGACAGCCCTGAAAGATCTCTATGCCGCCTTCGTCTACGCCATCTCGGCGTCCGACGTGCTGGTTGATTCCCTTCCTTCGCGATGACCTGCCGACGGCGCATCTTCAATGCAGAAACCCAAACTCAGCAAGAACGTTCTTTTCATCCTGATCGCAGTGGTCATGGCCGGCCTTGCCGCCTTCATCGCGGTCAGCTACATCCGCACCACGGTCGCCGAACGCACTCAGGACAACCGGCCGATGGTCGACGTCGCGGTGCCGGTGAACGATCTGCCGCAGGGTGCCATCCTGCAAGGCGGCGATCTGGCCCTGCGTACGATCCCGGCCGAATTCGCGCCGGCCGATGCGGTCACGCCCGACAACCACACCCAGTTCGAAGGCAGGATGCTGCGCGCACCAGCACGCGGCGGTGCGCCCTTGAGCGCCAGCGCCCTGGTTCCGCTATACGACCAGTTCTCGCGGCTGATTCCCAAGGGCAAGGTTGCCTACACGATGAGTGTCGACGAGAACAATTCGATCTCGGGCATGATCGCGCCGGGCGACCTGATCGACATCTTCTTCGTCAAGGACGCCACCACAGGCGGCAACGGTGGCCAGGGCACGGGCGCGCAGGTGTTCCCGCTGCTGCAGAAGATCAAGGTGCTGGCGGCCGGCAGCCGCATCGGCGAGGCACAGGCGCCGAAGGAAGGCGAGGAATCGAACACGTCCGCCGGTTTCTCCAGCGTCACCCTGGAGCTGGATCAATACCAGGCCAAGCAGCTGGCCGTTGCGTCCAAGGTTGGGGCAGTGCGCGTGCTGCTGCGCGAGATCAAAGACACATCGCCAGGCGCGGCAACGGGTATGAGCGAGAGTCAATTGTTGCGGTCGCTGGGATCAGGCGATTCGGCGGACACGGGCAGCGGAAGCAGCCGCGTTGAGTTCATCATTGGCGGAAAGGGTTAAGCATGACGCAAGCAACACGTTGCAGGAGCAAGGCCGGAACATCGGCGCCATGGTTGGCCGGCTTGCTGCTGGCAGGCATTGGGGGATGGAACGCATCGGCGCAACAGACCCCACCCCCTGCCGCAGCGGCAAGGCCGGCCGCGCAGGCCGCTGTGCCAGCGGCCGGGCAGCCAGCGGAAGCTCCATCGGCGGAACAGGCGCGGCTGATGGCGCAAGGGCGTCAGGTCGACCAGTTCAAGCAGTCGGTCGAATCGCAGATCCAGGAACTGGGCAACAGCGGCTCATCATCGGGCGGCGGCGGCGCCCTGGCAGGCGACAAGAAACCCTCCGTCGCTCCGCTGATCCAGTCCTCGCAAAGCATCTATGCCGGCGAAGCGGTGGTGCGGCGCGTACCCGGGGCCTTGCGCCGCATCGCGGTCGGCGACGGCGACGTGCTAAGCGTTTTCTCGGTTGGAAAATCCGAACTTGTCATGATCGGGACCAAGCCCGGTGACACCAACGTGCACCTGTGGATGGCCGACGGCAGCCAGCGCGACGTCAACGTGACGGTGAGCGGCAGCAAGTCCGAAGGCGCTGCGGACACCGTGCGCGAGCTGTTGGGCAATACACCGGGCCTCACCGTGCGGGCCATCGGCGCCAACGTGGTGATTTCCGGCAACGATGTCGACGCCGCGACCACGGCAAAGATCCAGGCGCTGCAGAAGATCTATCCGCAGGTGTTGAACTTCGCCGGCGCCGACCCGGTGGGCATGCGGCCGATGGTGCAGATGGACGTGTCGATCATGGAGTTCAACAAGAACTCGGTCGAAGATCTGGGCATCCGCTGGGACAGCACCATCGATGGTCCGATCGGCGGCCTGATCCGCGACGTGACCACGAACAATTACTTCCGCGTGCTGCCGCAGAACAACCAGACCTTCCAGGACATCAAGGATCAGCTGCCTACCAGGCTGCCCGGGCCGCAGGGCTACTTCGGCATTGCCACCACCATCGCCTCGAAGATCAACCTGCTGATGAGCCGCGGCAAGGCGTGGGTGCTGGCGCAGCCCAAGCTGAGCGCCAAGAGCGGCAGCAACGCGACCTTCCTGGTCGGTGGCGAAGTGCCGATCGTGGTGCCGTCGATCCTCGGCCAGACCCAGATCGAGTACAAGGAATACGGCATCCGCCTCAACATCAACCCGACGGTCAACTCGTCCAATCAGGTGAATACCTCGATCATGGCCGAGGTCAGCCGGATCGATCCGTCGGTGTCGGTACAGGGCGTTCCCGGCTTCCTGACCCGGCGCGTGGAGACCGAGCTGAACGTCAATGCCGGCCAGACCATCGTCATCTCCGGTCTGCTCGATCGGGAAGCCTCCAAGGCCGTGGACAAGCTGCCGCTGCTCGGCGATATCCCGATCCTCGGCAAGCTGTTCCGCTCCGATGGCTTCCGTGGCAACAAGACCGAACTGGTGATCTTCGTGACCCCGCGCATCGTCAGCCCGACCTCGCCGGAGAACCTGCAGGATCTGCAGCGTGCCGAAGGGATCGAGAAGGAACTGCAGAACGAAATCAGTCCGCGGCAAGACAAGTTGATCAAGTAACCCACCCCACGGAGCGCAAGGTTCATCGCCATGTTCACAGTGCTGATCAATACGCCAGGAGGCGACACGCGTCAGGTCAAATGCATGCACCGCGAGTGCGGCATCGGCCGCGCCGATGCCAATCTGGTGATGCTGCAGGGCTGGAACATCGCCGGCAAGCACGCCACCCTGCTGCGCGAGGATGACGGTGTCTTCATCCTTCCGCTGGGCGGGCGCGAGCCGATCACGCTCAACGGCAAGGTGGTGCTGGCCAAGCAGGGGCCGATCGACGGCAAGGACGAGATCCGCATCGGCCAGTACATGCTGAAGGTCAGCGGCGACGATGCACGCATCGCCCGGCAAACGCCCGCCGCCAACGACGGCGTAGCGGTCAGGCCCGCGGACGCACCCGCGGCAGCCACCGAAGCCGCGACCGACCGCCAGCCTGCCGCGCCCGCCGCGACCGACATGGTGGTGGCCGGGCCGCCGCCGTCGGATATCGCCACCTGGCGCACCAAGTTGCACATGGCGCTGGTACGGCAGATGGACCTGCGACGCATGGACGTGCGCAGCATGGACGACAGCGCGTTGCGCGACAGCACCATCAACCTGATCGACGACATCCTCAAGCGCGAGTTCAGCGATCTGCCGGCGGACATCAGCCCACGCCGGCTGGCCAAGCAGGTGCTGGACGAGGCGATCGGGCTGGGGCCGCTGGAAGACCTGATCGACGATCCGACCGTCACCGAGATCATGGTCAATTCGCACGATGACATCTTCATCGAGCGTGCCGGGCGCATCCAGAAGTCCGAGGTTGTGTTCTCCAACGAACGTGCCTGCCTGGCCGCGATCGAACGCATCGTTACGCCCCTGGGGCGGCGTATCGACGAAAGTTCGCCGCTGGTCGACGCGCGCCTCAAGGACGGCTCGCGCGTCAACGCGGTGATCCCGCCGGTGGCCCTACGCGGACCGAGCATCAGCATCCGCAAGTTCGCCACACGCCGGCTGATGGGCGAGGACCTGTTGAAGTTCGGTTCGCTGAACGAGGCGATGCTGGAGTTTCTGATCATGGCGGTGCGCGAGCGCCGCAACATCGTGGTGTCCGGCGGCACCGGCTCGGGCAAGACCACCCTGCTGAACATACTGTCCAACTTCATCCCGGACGGTGACCGCGTGGTCACCATCGAGGATGCGGCCGAACTCAAACTGGTGCAGCCCAACCTGGTGGCGCTGGAAGCCCGCCCGCCCAACATGGAGGGCAAGGGCCAGATCACCATCCGCGATCTGGTCAAGAATGCGCTGCGCATGCGCCCGGACCGCATCGTGGTCGGCGAGTGCCGCGGCGGTGAGTGTCTGGACATGCTGCAGGCGATGAACACCGGCCACGAAGGCTCGCTGACCACCGCGCACGCCAACAATCCGCGCGAGACGCTGTCGCGCCTGGAGGTGATGGTGATGATGGCCGGCATGGAGCTGCCGATGGTAGTGGTGCGCGAGCAGATCGCGTCGGCGGTCAACCTGATCGTGCACCAGCGCCGCTATCCCTGCGGTTCGCGCAAGGTCAGCCACATCACCGAAATCACCGGCATCGAAAGCGGCACCATCCAGATGCAGGACCTGTTCCTGTTCAAGCCCACCACCTACCATGGCCCTGACGGCAAGGTCGCCGGCAACTTCGTCGCGACTGGCGCCGTGCCCGAGTTCTACGAGGAACTCGCCGAACGCGGCGTGTCGGTGGATCTGGGCATCTTCCGCAACCAGGGAAGCGCACGCTGATGGCACTGTGGCTGATCGCCTTGCTGGTGTTCGCCGGGACCGTGACGGCCTTCCTGCTGATCGCGCGCTCCAGCGAGCAGTTCCTGAAGCGCTACCGCGAAAGCTTCATGGATCAGGCCCGCATGAACCTGGCGGACATGTTCCTGTTCCTGGATCCGGCCCAGGTCTACATGATCAGCGCCGTGGTGATGGTGGTCATTCCACTGATCATCTGGATGCTGACCGGCAGCCTGATCATTGCGGTGTTGGTCGGCATCTTCCTGCTCTTTGCGCCGCGCAAGATCTACGCCTTCCTGCGCAAGCGCCGGCTGGAGCAGATCCAGGAACAACTTCCCGACGCACTGCAGATGCTGTCCAGCAGCCTGCGTGCCGGCGTCGGCTTTGCACCGGCGATGGAGGTATTAGTCCATGATGGGCAGCCGCCGCTGGCGCAGGAACTTGCGCTGGTGCTGCGTGAGCAACACATGGGCCTTCGCGCCGAAGAGGCGATGGAGAACTTCAGCAAGCGCGTCCCCATCACCGATGCCGAATTGTTCGTCTCGGCGGTCAACATTTCGCGCGAGGTCGGCGGCAATCTGGCGGAGACCTTGGCGACCCTGGCCGAGACGCTGCGCCGGCGACTGACCATGGAGAAGAAGGTGAAAGCGCTGACCGCGCAGGGCCGCCTGCAGGGCATCGTCATGGCGATGCTGCCGGTGTTCCTGATCGGCTATCTCAGCCTGATGTACAGCGAAACGATGCAGCCAATGTTCCATAGCTGGCATGGCTGGTTGGTGATCACCATCTGCCTGGTCATGGAGTATCTGGGCTACCGCCTCTGCAAGAAGATCATGACGATCGACGTATGACCTGGATGCTCGCCCTCGTCGCGCTTCTTGCCGCCGGCGCCGTCGCGCTGGTGGTCATCGGCACGCGCGGGGTGATCCGCGAAGTCGAGCTGGAAGACCGTACCTACTACGACCCGCTGCCGCGACTGATGCAATTGATGTGGCCGCTGGTGACGGTGCTGACCCGGCGCATCGCCCCGCGCCTGAGTGTGGCGCAACTGGAACAGACCCACCGCCAGCTGCAGGCGGCCGGCCAGGACTACACGCTGACGCCGGAAGAGTTCTATGGCCTGCGCATGGCCAGCGCGCTGGTGGTGATCGCCTTCTTCCTGCTGTGCACCGGCATGCTTGGCCATCTCGGGATCGGCTCGGGCCTGATGTGCCTGCTGTTCGGCGGCGTGCTCGGCTGGCTGTATCCGGCACTGTGGCTGGGCGAGCGCCGCAAGGCGCGGCAGAAGACCGTGGTGCGCGACCTGCCGATCTACCTGGATTTCATCACCATGTCGGTCGAGGCCGGCCTGAACGTCACCGGCGGCATCGAGCAGGCGGTGGCCAAGGGACCGGCCGGTGCGCTGTCGCAGGAGTTCTCGCGCATGCTGCGCGACCTGCGCGCCGGCCTGCCCCGTGCCGAGGCGCTGCGGCGCATGGCCGAGCGCATGGACATCGCGCAGATCACCAGCTTCACCAGCGCACTGATCCAGGCCGACAAGGTCGGCGCCAACCTCAGCGACACCTTGCGCGCACAGGCCAACCAGCGCCGCGAGGAACGTTTCCTGCGCGCCGAGAAGCTGGCGCTGGAAGCACCGGTGAAGATGATGCTGCCGCTGGTGATGTTCTTCTTCCCACTCATCTTCCTGTTCCTGGGCTACTTCATCTACTTGAAGATGCTGCAGGAGGGCATCCTGTGAAGCGTGGATGCATCGAGCGCAGCGCCGGCATCCCGATCCCGCAGGTGTGGGCGGCGGATACCTGGTGGTCGCGCGCGCGCGGGCTGCTGGCGCGCCCGGCGCTGGCCACCGATGGATCGGAGGCCTTGCTGATCCGTCCGTGCGCCAGCGTGCATACCATCGGCATGGGCTATCCGTTGGATCTGGTGTTCCTGGGCCACGACGATGTCGTGCTGGAGTGGCGCGAGAACGTCAGGCCGTATCGCACCGCGATGTGCAGGCGAGCCGCGACGACCATCGAGTTCCATGGCGGTGCGCTGGACCGTCTACAGCCGCAATGCGGCGAACGCTGGCACTGGCGCGCCACCGCGCCGGCGCCTTCCTCTACCGGAGCCATGTCATGAAAGCACGCGTCCGCGCCCTGCGCAGCCGCTCGTCGATGCGCGGCCAATCCATGGTGGAACTGGTGATCATCACGCCGGTGCTGCTGTTCCTGTTGCTCGCCGTCATCCAGGCGGTGCTGCTGTACCGCATGAAGTCCACGCTCGATTACGCCGCGCTGATGGCGGCGCGCGCGGGCGCGGTCAGCGGGGTGGATCGCATGGAGATGCGCAAGGGTTTCGCCAAGGGCATGATGCCGCTGTATGCCCACGACACCGGCCAGGCCGCGCTCGAGATGGCGTACGCCAAGGCCTTCGCCGACCTCACCCTGCACGGCCGCATCACCGTCATCAATCCCACGCGCGCCGCATGGAGCAACTTCCGCGAGCGCCAGTACAACGGCCAGTACGCATTGCCCAACGACACGCTCGCCTACCGCAGCGACGCGGTCGGCAGCAGTGGTGTCAATGTGCAGGACGCGAACATCCTCAAGATCAAGGTGGTCTACGACGCACCCTTGGTCGTTCCCTTCGTCGGCTGGGTACTTGGCGGGAAGTCGCAGTACCTGAAGGCCGGCACGTTCGAATCCTCTCCGCTGCAGCCATTCACCAATCGCCTGCCCATCGAGAGCTACGCCATCGTACGCATGCAGTCGCCCATCTACACGCAGGGCAACCTGGACAAGTGATGCGTCGGTGCGCACTGCTGGCTTGCGCTGCGGTACTGTGCCAGGCCGCTTTTGGCGAGGTACACGCCGAAGACGCTGCATTCTCTGGCGTCGCCCAGGTGACGACCAACGAGCTCGGCGGCCTGAGCCGGATCCAACCGCGCGGCGCGGCGCAGCCGGCGATGGTGTTCTTTCGCGACGACGCGTTGCGGATCCAGTTCCAGGATGCCAGCGGTCGGTCATATGCGCTGATCCTGGCGAAAGATGCACCCACCGGTTGGATCGTCGGCCAGCAGGGCGGCGCGATGCCCGTTCCCGGGATGCGCTGGCCGCTACGCTTCGATCCAGAGCGCCCCTGCGCGGGTCTGGGCATGTTCGCCGATTGCCAGCGTGGCGACAGCGGCCTGCGCGCGGGCCGCGACGCGGTGCAATGGCGGTATCGCCTGGCCAACCCGGATGGGCCCGGCAGGACCCGGCAAGGCACGATGTGGCTGGATCGCGAAACCGGCCTGGTGCTCGCCTATCGCGGCAAGACCGGGCTGGAACAGCAACAGCAATGGGACATCCAACGCGTCGACTACGGTTCGCAGCCGGATGCGCTGTTCCAGCCACCCGACCTGGCGCACTGATCGCGCCTCTGTCGCGATCCAAACGTGTGTCGCCATTGTTGATCGGCGCGGGTTCATGGTTCTGCAGCAAGATCGGCCGATCGCGACGTTACACTAGCTTGGTTCGTCCCCCGACAAGGAGTATCTCCGTGAAAAGAGCAGTAGCGGCGACGTTGGCCCTGGCCGTCATCGCAAGTCTGAGCGCCTGCAAGAAGCACGAGCAAGCCGCACATCCCGACGATCAGGCGACGGCCCCCGCGGCGACCGCCAGCGGCGCGCAGGAAACTCCCGCGGCCCAGTCCTCTGCCAGTACGGCATTCGATCCGGCCAGCCTGCCGGTGTCCGACGTCCCACTGGGAGATTTCCCCTACATCGCGCTGCCCGCCGGCTATGTCACCGGCAGCACGCCGGACGTGGCAGACTTCGATCAGGTGCCGTTCTGGACCGGCGATCGCCTGCAACCGGTCGAGGGCAAGGTCTGGTCGGCGCACATCGACGCGGCACAGGGCAAGACCTTCTCCGATCTGGAACTGGAACGCAATATCGAATCCGTTGTCACCGCACTCGGCGGCAAGAAGATCTTCGACGGCAAGCTCCCTGAAGCGGCCACGCAGAGAATCAAAGAGTGGCCACGCAATATCGCAAGCAAGTACAACAGTGGCCTTGGCGATATCTGGAACAACCCGGCGCAGGTCTTCGTCGTGCATCGCGCTGACCGCGACATCTGGATCCACCTGTGCAGCTACCAGTTCGGCGGCGGCCTGCTGATCGCCGAGACCAAGCCGCTGCAGGTCACCGCCAGCCTGCTGCCGGCCAGCGAACTGAAGACGCAGATCGACAAGACCGGCAAGGTCGCGCTGCACGTCAACTTCGCCACCGACAAGACCGACATCCTGCCCGATTCGCAGCCGCAGATCGCGCAGGTGGTGCAATTGCTCAAGCAGGACGCCGCGTTGAAGCTGGCCGTCAACGGCTACACCGACGGCACCGGCGATGCGGCGCACAACAAGACCCTGTCGGAGGGACGCGCCAAGGCAGTGGTCGCCGCGCTGGTCGCGCAGGGCATTGAGGCATCACGTCTGACCGCAGCCGGCTTCGGCGACGCCGACCCGGTGGCGGACAATGCGACCGAGCAAGGCAAGTCGCAGAACCGCCGCGTCGAGCTGGTAAAGAAGAGTTGAGCCGCACCGGGTACCGCTGCATGCGGTCACCCTGATGTGTGCGGGTCGCGGTGCGGCGCAACGGCATGGCCGATTGCGCCGCATCGTCGACAGGACCGCACGCGCGCCCGCTTGCCGGCATGCGTTCCCGCAGTCGGACGCCTTCCACCCCATGGCGATCCACGTCTCATGCGTATCCTGATTCTCGGTGCCGGCGCGACCGGCGGTTACTTCGGCGGACGCCTGGCCCAGGCCGGCGTCGATGTCAGCTTCCTGGTGCGGCCGCCGCGGGCCGCACGCCTGCAGCGCGACGGCCTGCGCATCCGCAGTCCGCGCGGCGATGCGGCGATCGCGGTGAGCACGCTCACCGCCGAGACGCTGCCCGGCGCGGCACAGGCGCGGCCGTTCGATCTGGTGCTGCTCAGTTGCAAGGCCTACGACCTGGAAAGTTCACTGGACGCGGTGGCGCCGGCGGTGCACGACGGCACCAGCGTGTTGCCGATCCTCAACGGCCTGCGCCACTACCGGGCGCTGGATGCGCGCTTCGGTGCGGAGCGGGTGATCGGCGGGCTGTGCTTCATCAGCGCGGTGCTCGACGCGGACGGCGCGATCCAGCACCTGGCCAAGCCGGCCTCGCTGACCTTCGGCGAGCGCGACGGCCGCGGCGCCGACAGCGCGCGCGTGCGCGCCCTGGCCGCGGCGTGCGCGCAGGCCAACGTGGATCATCTGGCTGCGCCGCGGATCGCGCAGGAGCAATGGATCAAGTACACCTTCCTCACCGCGCTGGCCGCGGCCACCTGCCTGATGCGTGCGCCGATCGGGCGTATCGTCGCCAGCGACGATGGGGTGACGCTGGTGCGCGGCCTGTATGCCGAATGCACGGCGGTGGCCGCGGCCGCCGGCGAACCGGTGCCCGAGGCGGCGCAGGCCAGCGCGCTGCAACTGCTGACCCAGCCAGGCTCGCCGATGAAGGCCTCGATGCTGCGCGACCTGGAAGCCGGACAACAGGTGGAAGCGCAGCAGATCGTCGGCGACATGCTGGTCCGCGCCCGTACCGCCGGGCAGGACGCGCCGCTGCTGATGGCGGCGTACTGCCACCTGCAGGCCTACCAAGCCGGTCTGCCCGCGCGCTGAGGTTTACCGCGGGACGCCGGTGCCGCGCGCAATGCGCCCCTGCCCTGCGCACGCCAGCCACGGTGCTCCGGGCAATGCCGTACCCGCGACGTCTCGAGGATGGCCCTGCATCTTCGCGCGCCGCTGACGCGCCTGGCGCCTATGCTCGCCCACCACACAGGGGGCCAGCGAGCGGACACGCACATGGAAAAACTGTTCCGCGGCGGGCATTTCCTCATCATCCTGCTGTTCCTGCTGTGCGCGGCCGGGCTGATCTGCATGGCCGTGCTTGAGCTGTGGCACGGCCTGACGCCGGGCGGCGAACTGGTGGTACGCGATCGCTTTAACGTGGTGCTGGAAGCGATCGGGCTGCTCACCGTGGCGCTGGTGACCCTGGAACTGGGCCAGACCATCTACGAGGAAGAGGTGCAGCGCGACGTCAAGGTCAGCGGACCAACCCGGGTGCGCCGCTACCTGTCGCGGTTCTTCGTGGTCATCGTCATCGCCCTGGCGATCGAGACCCTGGTGTCGATCTTCGAACTGATGCACGACGATCCGTCCAAGCTGCCCTACGCCTCGGCGGTCGGCCTGTGCGCGGCGCTGCTGCTGATCGCCTGGGGCGTGTTCGTCAAGCTCAACCGCAGCGCCGAGGAACTGGAGCCGGAAGCCATGGCCGAAGCCAAGCGCGAGGACGCGCAGGTCGATTGAGGCGGGTGGGCGCCACCGGGGCAGGTCGACTCACGTTACCCACGTGGGAGCGGCTTCAGCCGCGAAGAATGGAAGCCCAACGCCGACTGACACCGTCAGGCGTCGGGACTGAAGTCCCTCCCACAAGAAAATGCCAGCCCACTGCGTCCAGGCTCTCCAGCGGCGCATCGGCCAGCACGTTCGCCTAGAGGATCGACATGGGCACCGGACCATCGGCCGCGACCGGGTGACAGGTCGCGGCTGAAGCCGCTCCTACAAAAGACGCGTACAGCCAAGCGCGCTTTTACGAATCCCCAATCCCCAATCACGAATTCCCAAACACGAAACCCGCCACGTCGACGTACTCAGCCCGGCATCGGCAAACGGAAGAATGTCCGCGCGGCAGCAGTGCTGGCCGCGGCGACCGTGGCCACGTCCTCGCCGCGGTCGCGCGCCAGTTCCTCGACGATGTGTGCGAGGAACGCCGGTTCGTTGCGGCGGTCCTTCGGCGTCGGCTTGAGCGTGCGCGGCAGCAGGTAGGGCGCGTCGGTCTCGATCATCAGCCGCTCGGCGGGAATGTGTTTCACCAGCTCGCGCAGGTGCGCGCCGCGGCGCTCGTCGCACAGCCAGCCGGTGATGCCGATGTACCAGTCGCGATCCAGGTAGTCGAACAGTTCCTCGCGGCTGCCGGTGAAGCAATGCACCACCGCCGGGCCGAGCTTGCCGTCGAACTGGCGCATCAGCGCCATGAAGTCGGCATGGGCGTCGCGCTGGTGCAGGAACAGCGGCTTGCCGGTGTCCACCGCCAGCTGTAGCTGCCGCTCGAAGGCGCGGTGCTGCGCCGGCCGCGGGGAGAAATCGCGGAAGTAGTCCAAACCGCACTCGCCCACCGCCACCACTTCGGCATGCGCATGCAGCGCGCGCAGTTCGGCGTCGCATTCGGCGGTGTACTCCGCCGCATGGTGCGGATGCACGCCGGCGGTGGCGTACAGCACGCCCGGATGCTGCTGCGCCAACTGCAGCGCCAGCGGCGAGTGCTCGCGGCTGGCGCCGGTGACCACCAGTTGCGCGACGCCGGCGTCGCGGGCGCGCTGCAGCACCGCGTCGCGGTCGCGATCGAAGGACTCGTGGGTGAGGTTGGCGCCGATGTCGATCAGGGTCATGCGGTTGCGCGGGAATCAGCCGGGAAAGCGGCCAATTGTACGGGCCATGCGCCCACCGCCGCTCCACGGCGGCGCGGCGGCCACGTATCCTTTGCCGATGACGTCCGCCGTGTTTCCGATCGATCCGCTGCTGCCGCAGATCCGCGCCAGCCTTGCCGCCCATCCGCGCCTGGTGCTGGAAGCGCCGCCCGGCGCCGGCAAGACCACCCAGGTGCCGCCGGCGCTGCTCGACGCGCCCTGGCTGCAGGGCCGGCGCATCGTGATGCTGGAGCCGCGCCGGGTCGCCGCGCGCAGCGCCGCCACCTTCATGGCCCTGCAGCGCGGCGAAGCGCCGGGCGAAACCGTGGGCTATCGCATCCGTTTCGAGAACAAGGTGTCCGCGCGCACCCGCATCGAGGTCGTGACCGAGGGCATCCTGACCCGCATGCTGCAGGACGACCCGATGCTCGACGGGGTCGGCGCCCTGCTGTTCGACGAGTTCCACGAGCGCCACCTGGCCGCGGACCTGGGCCTGGCGCTGGCGCTGGACGTGCAGGCGCAGGTGCGCGAAGACCTGCGCATCGTGGTGATGTCGGCCACGCTGGACGGCGAGCGCCTGGCGCAGTTCCTCGACGCGCCGCGGCTGTCCAGTGCCGGCCGCAGCTTCCCGGTGGAGATTGCGCACTTTCCCGCGCGGCGCGAGGAATCGCTGGAGGCGCAGACCCGGCGCGCGGTCGAACATGCGCTGCAGCAGCATCCGGGCGATGTGCTGGTGTTCCTGCCCGGACAGCGCGAGATCGGGCGGGTGCAGGCGGCGCTGGAAACGGCGGGTGTTGGGGGTGGTGCGGTGGCGGGTGGTGCTGAGGGTCTTACCCCAGCCGGCACCGCCTCTGGCGTACCCTCATCCGGCGCTGCGCGCCACCTTCTCCCGGGGGGAGAAGAGAGCGGAGTGGAGGTCCTGCCGCTGCATGGCGAGTTGCCGGTGGAACAGCAGAGCAAGGTGCTGCAGCCGGATCCGCAGGGGCGGCGGCGCGTGGTGCTGGCGACCAACGTCGCCGAGTCCTCGGTGACGCTGCCCGGGGTGCGGGTGGTGATCGATGCCGGGCTGGCGCGCGAGCCGCACTATGACCCCAACAGCGGCTTCTCGCGGCTGGACGTGACCGCCATCGCCCAGGCCTCGGCCGATCAGCGCGCCGGACGCGCCGGTCGCGTCGCCAGCGGCTGGGCCTACCGCCTGTGGCCGCAGTCGCAACGCCTGGAGGCGCAACGCCGCGCCGAGATCCTGCAGGTGGAACTGGCCGGGCTGGCGCTGGAACTGGCCGCCTGGGGCAGCGATGGCCTGCGCTTCGTCGATCCGCCGCCGGCCGGCGCGCTCGCCGCCGCGCGCGAGCTGCTGCAGCGGCTCGGCGCGCTCGCCGACGGTGGCGCCATCACCGCCAGCGGTCGGCGCATGCTCGCGCTGGGCACGCATCCGCGGCTGGCGGCGATGCTGCTGGCGGCCGGCGATGCGCGCGCGCAGGCGCTGGCCTGCGACCTCGCCGCCCTGATCGAAGCACGCGATCCGCTGCGCCAGGGCGGCGATGCGCTGGCCGCACGCTGGCGCGCCCTGGCCGCGTTCCGCCGCGGCCGCGTGCCGCACGACGCCAACCGCGGCGCGCTGGCGGCGATCGATGCGGCGGCAAAGCAGTGGCGACGGCGCCTGCGCAGCGACGCCGCAGCGCCGGACAGCGTGGAGGCGCACGAACTCGGCGATCTGCTGGCGCACGCCTTTCCCGATCGCATCGGCACGCGCCACCCCAGCGATCCGCTGCGCTACCAGTTGGCCAACGGCCGCAGCGTGCGTCTGTTCGAGCACAGCGACCTGCGCGGCGAGCCCTGGCTGGTCGCCACCGAACTGCGCCACGAGGCCAAGGACGCGTTGCTGCTGCGCGCCGCACCGGTGGACGAGCGCTACCTGCGTGCGCAGTTTCCGCAGCGCTTCGCGCAAGAGGACACGGTGCGCTGGGACCCGGAACGGCGCGCGCTCACGGCGCTGCGCGAGACCCGTTTCGACCGCATCGTGCTCGACAGCCGCCCCGCCGGCCGGGTCGAACCGGCGCAGGCAGCCGCGGCGCTGACCGAGGCGGTGCGCGAACTCGGACTGCAGGCGCTGCCCTGGAGCGAGAACCTGTCGCAATGGCGCGCACGGGTGACGGGACTGCGCCAGTGGATGCCGGAACTGGACCTGCCGGACCTGGGCGATGCCGCGCTGCTGGCCAGCCTCGACGACTGGCTGCGCCCGGCCTTCGCCGGCAAGACCCGGCTCGATGCGCTGAGCGAGGACGAACTGGGCGAGGCGTTGAAGGCGCGGCTGCCGTGGGACCGTCGCCAGGCCATCGACCGCCACGCGCCGGTGCGCATCGCGGTGCCGTCGGGGATGGAACGGCGCATCGACTACAGCCTGGACCACGCCGGCCAGCCGCAGCCGCCGGTGCTGGCGGTCAAGCTGCAGGAGCTGTTCGGCCTGGCCGACACCCCGCGCATCGCCGACGGCCGCGTGCCGCTGCTGCTGCACCTGCTCTCGCCCGGCGGGCGGCCGCTGCAGGTCACCCAGGACCTGCGCAACTTCTGGTCCAACACCTATCCGGAAGTGAAGAAGGAAATGAAAGGCCGCTATCCGCGCCACCCGTGGCCGGACGATCCCTGGACCGCCACCGCCAGCCATCGCGCCAAGCCCCGTGGCACCTGAGTGCGCATCGAGGCCCGGGCGCACGCTCTCGCGGCGCGGCGCATTGTGCCTTCCACCCGCGTTGCGTATGTTGCGCTGGCAGAGATGTCCAAGGCGCCGCGGCGTTCTGGCATCACGCTGCGACAGCCCAGTCCGTTGGCGCCGGCAGCATCGTGTTGGTGCTTCCTGTCCGGGAAATCGCCGGTTTCACGACAACGCCGGCACATCACACAAGGCGACGTGCGCATGGCTCTGGACGGCGTGAAAATCCTCGATGGCGACTTGGCGCACGATGCCTATGCGGCCGTGCTCGCGGCCGTTCACGCCGGGCAACCAGTCACTGCCATCAGGAAGGCCATCCCGCTGTTGCCTCGCAAGACATTCGACGACCTCGACAACGAAATCTATCTCACCAGCACCGCGCTCGCCTATTGGGAGTCGGGCCTGCTGTCCGCGTCCGACGTAGCGGACCTGGAAGCGAAAGTCTGGAGCCTTTTTAACGAAAAGAACTGGATAAGTCTTTTCGGCGCCAGTGAGGGGAAGAAGCGCAAGACGCAGCTCCAGGCACTTTTCAAGAAACTCGGCAAGCCGCACGCCGTCGCCGAACCGAAACCAATTGAAGGCATCTTTCGGGAAGACCAAGCCTACGCCTTCGCGCTCGGCGGGGGACTGTTCGGCGCCTTTCTCTGCGTGGGAGTCGGGTACGTCGGAAGCAAGATATCCCGTTACTCGATCGTCTTCTTCGATTACCAAGGTTCCCTGCCCCATCTGGACGATCTGAAAAATTCCAGGCTGCAGGGTGGATTCGTTGCCAGTGCCGGGGATCGTTCCTTCGTGGCCCGGCATCAGCCGGGAGTGGAGAGGCTCTGGCAATTCGCCGGCAACGAGACGCTCGGCGAATTCGGGCTACACCAGAACACGATTCGGCACACGCATCTCCTGGACATCGGAACGGAGGCCTTCGTGGAGCTGGGACGCATCCAACTCCAGGCGTCGCTGAAAGCGATGAAGTCCTCCAGCGTGCTCGAAGCACTGGAGCATTTCCAGGAAGATCTGGAGATCGCGCTATCGGCGGCGGCCGCCTCACGGAAGGAATTGACTTTTTTCCCGGTCAGCCTGCTCGTCGATGCAGGAGCCTCAGGGTAGACGCCTCGCCACCGCGCCCCATTCATTCAGCCGGCAGACGAATCCACGGCGCCGCGCTAACGCCCCGTATACGGTAGGCGGGCGACACTGCAACCCTTCATTCCTGCCAGTAGGGGACGCCCATGAGCAAGCTGACCATCATCACCGATCGCGCCCTGGATCTCGCCAGCCACGCCGGCGACAGCCTCAAGCACTTCGGCCCGCAGGCGAACAAGTGGTTGCAGTCGGGCAAGGCGATGGGCGCGCTGAAGGCGGGCGCCGCGATGGGTGCGGTGAAGACCGGCTCCAAGGTCGCG
Source organism: Xanthomonas protegens (assembly GCF_038442435.1). NCBI lineage: Bacteria > Pseudomonadati > Pseudomonadota > Gammaproteobacteria > Lysobacterales > Lysobacteraceae > Xanthomonas > Xanthomonas protegens. Next base: position 82,812 of record NZ_JAQJCQ010000019.1, read on the forward strand.
CGCACCGCCGTGCGTCGCAACCCGGCCATCGCGATCGCCGCCGCCGCGGTGGGTGTGGGTCTGCTCGGCTACGCCATCTACCGCAAGCGCCAGCGTGACAAGGGTGCGCCGATCGAAGGCAATGCGCAGCGTATCGAAGCCGCCAACAAGCGCGGCAACGTCGGTGCGCGCCGCAGCGCTGCCAGCACCCGCGGCACGCGCCGCAATGCCGCAGCGCAGGACGCCACCGAAGAGTGAGGTCCGCGCACTGCCGCTGACGGCAGCCGCAGCATGAAACGCAGCGACCGGGAAACATCCCGGTCGCTTTTTTTATGGATTTACTGCGGCCCTGCTTTTCCAACGTAGGAGCGGCTTCAGCAGCGACGCGGTGAGCCGGGATTGGGGAATCGGGATTGGAGAGTCGCAACGGCGGTTTCCCCACCCGCGGTGCCTCCCATGTAGGAGCGGCTTCAGCCGCGACCGGAGCGCATCGGTAACGCCTCGGTCGCGGCTGAAGCCGCTCCTACGCGTCACTCGGCACAACACGCACTACAGCGCGCGCCAGGCCCCCGGCGCCAACCCGTCCAGGCGGTGCGCGCCCATCGCCGCGCGCACCAGGCGCAGCGTCGGCAGGCCGACCGCGGCAGTCATCCGCCGCACCTGGCGGTTGCGGCCTTCGCGCAGCACCACCTGCAACCAGGCATCGGGCACGCTCTTGCGGAAGCGCACCGGCGGATCGCGCGGCCACAGCGATGGCGGCGCGTCCAGCAACGTCACCTCGGCCCGTGCGGTCGGGCCGTCGTTCAACAGCACACCGTCGCGCAGACGCTGCACCTGCTCCGGTTGCGGTGCACCCTCCACCTGCACCCAGTAAGTCTTGGGCTGCTTGTGCCGCGGATCGGTAAGACGGTGCGCCAGCGCACCATCGTCGGTCAGCAGCAGTAGGCCTTCGCTGTCGTAGTCCAGGCGCCCGGCCGCGTACACGTCGGCGGGCAGGCCGAACTCGGCCAGGGTGCGCCGCGGCGGCGTGCTGCGATCGGTGAACTGGCACAGCACGTTGAAGGGCTTGTTGAAGGCGATCAGCATCGGCGGGAACGGCAGCGAACCTGCGCCGCACGACGCGGCGCAGGCATTGTCCCATGCGCGCGCGGCGTGCCGCCCGCGCGCCGGCTCAACGCTTGACGAATTTCAGGGTCATCCGGTCGCTCTCGCCGATCGCCTGGTACTTGGCGTCGTCGGCGGCCTCGTGCTGGTTGCTCGGCGGCAACGTCCATACGCCACCCGGATAATCCTTGGTGTCGCGCGGATTGGCGTTGAGCTCGCTCTTGCCGGCCAGCTTGAAACCGGCGGCCTCGGCCATGGCGATCACCTGCGCCTGGCCGACATAGCCGCTCTTGTCGTCGGCCGGCACGTCGGCCTTGGCGCGGTGCTCGACCACGCCGAGCACGCCGCCGGGCTTGAGCACCTGGTAGAAGCCCTTGAACATGCCCTCGGCCTGCCCGGCCATGCGCCAGTTGTGCACGTTGCGGAAGGTCAGCACCAGGTCGGCCGAGCCGGGCGGGCCGAACACCGGCGCGTTCGGCGCATACGCCACGATGCGCGCGCGGTCGTACTGCGCCGGCGCCGCGGCGAACTTCTGCTCCAGGCCGGCGCGCGCCTTCTGCTGGTAGTCGCGGCCGCGCCCTTCCGGCACGGGGGCCGGATCCACCACCGCAGCGATGTACTGGCCGCGCTCGCGCAGGTACGGCGCCAGGATCTCCGCATACCAGCCGCCGCCCGGGGTGACCTCGATCACCGTCTGGGTCGGCTTGATGCCGAAGAACGCCAGGGTCTGGCCGGGATGGCGGTAAGCGTCGCGGGCGACGTTGGCGCGGTCGCGCCAGCTGCCGTTGATCGCCGCCTGCAGCGACGCGTCCGGCGCCGGCAGCGTCGCGGTGTCGGCAGGCTTGATCGCCTGCGCTGCGGGGGCGAGCAAGGCAGTGGCGACGGCCAGCGTACAGGCGCAGGCGAGCGAGGTTCGAAGCGTCATGGCAGGCATCCGCAAGAGGAGGTGGGGCGAGCCTAGCATGCGGCCCGACAAGCCCGAATGTTGCGCTCCCGTTAGCGCGAATCACGCCGGCGGAACGCTGTTTTCGCGAGCATTGGCCGATCCTTCGACCCCCGGCGACTATCCTGTCGCCTTTCCCCACAGTGGAGCGTTTTCCATGCTGCACACGCGCGAACTCGGCCGCTCCGGCCTGCATGCGGCACCGCTGGCGTTCGGCGGCAACGTGTTCGGCTGGAGCGCCGACGCCAAGACCTCCTTCGCCCTGCTCGATGCCTTCGTCGAGGCCGGCTGCAATCTCATCGACACCGCCGATGTCTACTCGGCCTGGGTGCCGGGCAACCACGGCGGCGAATCGGAAACGCTGATCGGACAGTGGCTCAAGCGCAGCGGCAAGCGCGACAAGGTGCTGATCGCGACCAAGGTCGGCAAGTGGGCCGAACGCCCGGGCCTGTCGGCCGACACCATCGCCGCCGCCGCGGAGGACTCGCTGCAGCGCCTGCAGACCGACGTCATCGATCTGTACCAGGCGCACGCAGACGACGATTCGGTGCCGCTGGAAGCCACGCTGGCGGCGTTCGGGCGGCTGATCGAACAGGGCAAGGTGCGCGCCATCGGCGCCTCCAACTACAGCGCTGCGCGCCTGCGCGAGGCGCTGAACGTCTCCGCGCAATACGGCCTGCCCCGCTACGAAACGCTGCAGCCGGAGTACAACCTGTACGACCGCGCCGGCTACGAGGCCGAACTGGAGCCGCTGGTGCGCGAACAGGGCCTGGGCGTGCTGTGCTACTACGCGCTGGCCAGCGGCTTCCTCAGCGGCAAGTACCGTCGCGCCGAAGACGCGGGCAAGAGCCAGGCGCGCGGCGCCAGCGTGGTCGCGCGCTATCTCAACGCGCGCGGCCTGCGCATCCTCGCCGCGCTCGACGACATCGCCGGCAAGCATGCGGCCACGCCCACGCAGGTGGCGCTGGCCTGGTTGATGGCGCGGCCCGGCATCGTCGCGCCGATCGCCAGCGCGACCAGCCTGGAGCAACTGCAGGACTTGCTCGCCGCCGCGCGCCTGCAGCTGTCGGCCGAGGACATCGCGCAATTGAATACCGCTAGTGAGGAAACTGCATGACCACCCCCACCCAGACCACCCGCATCGTGCTCGCTTCGCGCCCGCAGGGCGCGCCGAGCACCGACAACTTCCGCACCGAACAGGCCCCGATTTCGCCACCCGGCCCCGGCCAGGTGCTGCTGCGCAACCGCTGGCTGTCGCTGGACCCGTACATGCGCGGACGCATGAGCGATGCGCCGTCCTACGCGCCGCCGGTGCAACTGGGCGAGACCATGGTCGGCAGCACCGTGGCCGAGGTGCTGCAATCCAATTCCCCCGACCATGCGCCGGGCGATCTGGTGCTGGTGCAGAACGGCGGCTGGCAGACCCATCTGGTCGTCGACGGCGCCAGCCTGCGGCGCAAGCTCGATCCCAACTCGCCGCTGCCGCCGAGCACCGCGCTCGGCGTGTACGGCATGCCCGGCTTCACCGCCTACGCCGGCCTGCACGAGATCGGCAAGCCGCAGCCGGGCGAGACCGTGGCGGTGGCCGCAGCCACCGGCCCGGTCGGCGCCACGGTGGCGCAGATCGCCAAACTGCGCGGGGCGAAGGTGATCGCCATCGCTGGCGGTGAGGAGAAATGCCGCTACCTGCGCGAGGAACTGGGCGTGGACGTGGCCCTGGACCACCGCGCCAAGGACTTCGCCGAGCAGTTGCGCGCCGCCGCGACCGACGGCATCGACGTGTACTTCGAGAACGTCGGCGGCCACGTGTTCGACGCGGTGCTGCCGCTGCTCAACGATTTCGCGCGCGTGCCGGTATGCGGCACCATCGCCACCTACAACGCCAACGGCGCCTTGCCGCCGGGGCCGGACCGGCTGCCGGCGCTGATGGGCCAGGTGCTGCGCCAGCGCCTGACCCTGCGCGGCTTCATCGTCGGCGACTTCGTCAAGCTGTATCCGGAATTCCTGCGCGAAATGGGCGCCTGGCTGGCCGACGGCCGCGTGCGCTACCGCGAACACGTGGTGGACGGCCTGGAGAACGCGCCGCAGGCCTTCATCGACATGCTGAGCGGCGGCAACTTCGGCAAGCTGGTGGTGCGGCTGGGCGACTGAGGCGAGAAGGTCCGAGGCTGTCGGGACTGATCCCACAAAAATGCACGAGAGTCCTTCCCACATCGTGCCCGGACACTGATCACCACGAGTCGCTGTAGCAGTCGCGATCGCTTGGCTTTGGATGTTGCTGTTGCCCTTGTTTTTGACTTACTGGGTTCCCTTCCGAAGCGGCGGCCATCGCGGGGAAACACCCGAAGGGCGGCGTACATGGATGTACGCCGTCCGCGGCAGGGGCAGGATGCCCCTTCCGCGGATCCCCGTGATGG